>JAHFTN010000095.1 GCA_023269365.1 Chlamydiota bacterium
AGTTATTTAAAACAGGAAGGGGTTTTTAACCCCTCCCTGTTTTAAATAACTTCCAGTTCGACCGTAGATCGAACGTCCGAGGACAAATAGACAAGGCATTCGGGCCGAAAATGTGCAAAGTCGAGATCTATAAGAGATACAAAGTAATGACGTATTCCTTGGGTGAAGAGCCTGGATGTCCTTGTAATTTCTTGAAAGACACCTGGACAATTTTTTCCTAGAACTTGCCTCCACCAAGGTGGATGCCGAGTTTGGTTAAGAGGTATCTTCCTACCAATAAGGGGTGTTGGCACAATAGCTTGAGCAGGACGAAATAGTTCACTCCCTCGATTTTTTTGCGCAGCATCTCTTTGTGGTTGGCTGCAGCATCGAGGATCCATCCCTTGTAGGGAGGGGGCAATAGGGGCAAGGATGTTAAGGGAAAGAAAGCGATCTCTTTAGTCTCTGCCCCTATTGTTTGTTTGCCGCTGACGATGCGGCACTCGTAGAAGTGGGTGAGCTGGGTCATCTTATTTACGGGGAGGTATTCGGCAACTTTGCGAACAAGGGAGCATTGAAAGCCGGTCTCTTCGAGGACCTCGCGCAAAGTCCCTTCTTCGGGGGATTCTCCTGGGTCGAGCCCTCCACCCGGCAGCACCCACACGGGGATGTCGCGTCGTTTGATGAGGAGCACTTTTTGATGTGTTTCATTGAAGACAATTCCAAAGACGGCTTGTTTTTCCACTTGCATATAAGATGAAGATCTCCTTAACTTATGAGTATAGCAAATCGACTTATCTTATGAAAATAGTGTTTCTTCTTTTTCCTCTGATCCTTTTGCTGGGATGTAAGCAGTACTATCTGTCTGTCTCTCAGCAGTGGGTCGATGCAGAATACTTAGCAAGTACTGCCGTTTCGACCCCTGACCCCAGGCAAAACCACCCCCCTGTAGGGCAGATGTTGATCTTAAATTGGCGCCTTCCTAGTGAGGTTTTCAAGAAAAAACCAGAAATCGTTCTAGACCTGATTTTATGGAATTATACCACGAAGCAAATCAAGATCCCCATAGAGAATAAGATGGATTTTGCAACCTATCGCCTTTTCAATGAGGATTATGAGAGCTCGGGAGGGATTTTGACCTATAGAGCGAAAATGGTGACCCAAGATGGTCAAGTCTTTCGGGAATGGAAGCATCAGTTATGGGTGAATCTGATCACCGTCACAGAGGATCAGCAGCCGATTTCCACGGGGGATAAGACAGAGTGAGCCTCTTGGATGAGGATTTTTGTCGCGCTCCAATCTAGGCAAGGGTCTGTAATGGAGACGGCGTATTTGAGAGTTGAGGGATCTTGTGCGAGGGGCTGATTTCCCTTTTCTAGGTGGCTCTCTAGCATCAGGCCGATAATGGCCTTATTTCCCTTGTCTATCTGTTCTAGCACGGAAAAAAAGACCTCTTGTTGTTTATCTTCGTGCTTCCTTGCATTCCCATGGGAGCAGTCGATCATAAGTCTTTCTTTCAAAGTGTGGCTTTGCAGTGCTTGCAGGGTTTTTTGAACGGAATTTATATCGTAGTTAGGTCCCTGGCAAGAGCCTCGAAGGACGATATGGGTATGGGGGTTGCCAGAGGAGCGAAGAGCTGCGATCTGCCCCTCTTGCGTCGCGGAAAAAAAGGTGTGTCTCTCTGCAGAGGATTGCATCGCGTGGATCGAGTTTTCTATGTTCCCTTCGATACAATTTTTAAATCCTACAGGCATGGGAAGAGAAGAGGCGAGTTGCCTATGGATTTGAGAAGAAGCGGTCCTTGCCCCGATGAAACCCCAGGAGATGAGATCTTCAAAGTAGGGGGCAGTCAGAGGGTCGACGAATTCTACTGCACAGGGGATCTGCATTTCAGCGAGTGCAACTAAAAGCTGCCTTGTGAGAAGAAGCCCTGCAAGTAGATCACAACTCCCATCCAGGTAAGGGTCATACAAAAACCCTTTCCACCCCGTAGAGGTTCTCGATTTTTCCACATAGACCCGCAGCACTAAGAAACAGGAAGATTCGACCTCTTTTGCAAGGTGCCCTAACTTGTGTGCGTATTCTAAAATAGAGGTGGAGTCATGAATAGAGCAGGGCCCTACAATCAAGGCTTTTCGTGGGTCTTTGAGAGAGAGGATGTCGATGCCTGTCTTTCGAGCCTCTACGACAAAACGGGCAGCCTGAGGGGAGAGTTTAAATTTTTTTTTAATCTCTTTTGGGGAGGGGAGTGGAATCATAGGGGTTAAATGTGAACTTTATTTTTTATTTCCCAGTCGGTTTGGCATAAAACTCAAGCTATACACAAACAACCTCAAAAGTTGGGTTTCCTCAAGGAGTCGCCCTGAATTTGAGTTAAGCGCAGCCGATCCCGAAGCAGCTCAACTCGAATGAGTTGGGCGATGCAGGGGGACTCAAATTCAGCGGCTGACGACGCTGAGGAAAACCCACGTTTGAAGTTGTTTGGGTATACCATACCCTAGTTAAATTTTTCAATACACCTTATTCTTGAAGTAGACAAGCGCGGATTTTTTAATGAATGTAATTGTTTGTTTTATTTATTATTATTATATATAATGAATGTAATTTAGATTCAACAATATGGTTATTATGATATCAGGAATAATAAATAGAGTTTTGAGTATTGGGGTGATAAGCATGGCAGGTAGCCTCTTTTTATTGTTGGTAGAAAAAGTGGCTAAAATAGCCCTATCGAGAATGGAGAACTTTTGTGTAACAAAGGTGGAGGCATTTATAAAGAAGAAAATGGAGGGAATTTCCTTCTCGTTTCCCTTTTTTCGCTCAAAACCGCCCACAGCCACACCGGCAACGACTCCTTTCGTAAATCCGTTTGACAACAACGAATTTCCTTCTGACCCTTTCGGAGGCAAAAGTGCAAAGGAGCAGTACGATTCTATGCTCAAGCATTTTTTAGCGGCACAAGGCAACCGCGCCTAAAAGAGCTCAAGCTTCTTCATCGTTTCAGAAAGCTCTTTCTCAGCGTGCAGCAGAGTGCCTTTAAGCTTGTCGACAAGGGCAGGGGGCGCTTTATTGATGAACTCGCCATTGGCTAGCTGAGTGTGTAGTCGGTTTTGTTCTCCTATGAGTTTCTCCTTTTCTTTCACTAGGCGCAATTTTTCCTTTTCCTTGTACTCTTCAGGGAGGGGGATGACCAATTTAAGGTTGCCAACAAGGGCGTTGGCACTCAACGCACTCTCTGGCTCTATTTGCACAAAGGAAACGGTGTTGAGACGCACAAGGGCCTTTACAAGACTTAAATGGGCCTTTAACCCCTCTGATTCTTTGAAAGAGGCGACAACATAGAGGTCTGTAGAGCTACCGAGAGGAAGCTGCATTTCAGCGCGAATATGGCGAATCGTGCGAACGATCTCATCTAAAAAAGCAAACGTGGCCTCGATCTCCTCATTCATGTCCTCTTTGCGCAATACTGTGGGGTAAGGAGCCACGATGCACGCAGGGGAGGCAAGAGCGAGGAGCATCTCTTCTGTGTAAGGATCGATCCCTTTTTTTGCTATTGCAGAAGGGAATTTCTCTTTCAATTTTGAGAAGAGCTCTTCTGTGATAAAAGGAGCCATCGGGTGGATGAGGCGCACAGTGGCAAAGAGTACGATGCAAAGGATCTTCTGCTTTGTCGCTAACTCTTCTAGGGTCCCCACCTTCCCAAATAAAATCGGCTTTACGAGCTCTACGTAATAGGCGCAAAACTCTTTCCAGAAAAAATCGTAAGCAGTGGTGGCGGCCTTATCAAAGGCATATTCTTGTAGAGCTGTTGTCGTATTTTGAATCGTGCGATTTAAAAGAGACAAGATCCAACGGTCCTCTAGCTTCAGCTCGTCGATTTCAAGGCCGTTAGATAAGCTCTCTTCTGAGAGAGTTTCGATATTGAAAAAGACAAAGCGCGCGCCATTCCAGATCTTGTTGGCAAAATTCTTAAACTCTTCAAAGCGCCTTCGATCGAGATCGATCTGGCGCGCATGGGTAGCGCTTGCACAAAGAGCCATCCTCATCGCATCCGTTCCGTAGGCGTCGATGATTTCGAGTGGGTCGATGATATTGCCCTTCGATTTTGACATCTTTTCCCATTTAAAGTGGACATCAGAAGGGAGGGGTTGTCCTAAATCAAATTGGATTTTCTCTTGCGCAGAAACGTAAGTTATAGTTCCTTGTTTTTGGACGCGCCAGTAAGATTTTCCATAGATGAGTCCAACCAAAAACGTTTCGGGAAAAGGAGGCGCTCCTAGTGCATACTCTCCCATCAGGATCATCCGAGCGACCCAGAAGAATAAGATATCATGACCCGTAACCAGGGTGCTATTGGGATAGAATTTATGTAAATCGGCTGTCTTATCCGGCCAGCCTAGTGTGCTAAAGGGCCATAGCGCCGAAGAAAACCAGGTGTCAAGCACATCTTCATCTTGAATGTAATCTTCCATCCCTTCTGGGTTGAGAGAGCAGATCATTTTTTCAGGATCATCTTTATGGTACCAGATGGGGATCCGATGTCCCCACCACAGTTGGCGCGAGATACACCAGTCCCTCAAGTTGTCGATCCAATGAAAATAGGTATTTTCCCATTGGGGAGGAATGAGGAGGACTTTTTTTTCTTGAACAGCCCGTTTGAGTAGTGGTTTAAAATCTTCCATCTTTACAAACCACTGCTTGGAGAGATACGGCTCGATGATCGCCTTGGAGCGGTAGGAAAGGCCTACGCGGTGTGTATGGGGCTCAATTTTCACAAGGTGTCCCAGGGCTCGCATCGCCTCGACGACCGCCTCTCTTGCCTCTTCTCTTGAAAGCCCCTCGAAACGCCCTGCATTCTCATTCATTTTTCCATCGGGAGTGAGCAAGTTGATCATCGGCAGCTGATGAGCCACTCCCATGATATAATCGTTGTGGTCGTGGGCAGGGGTGATCTTGACAGCACCGGTCCCGAATGCGGAATCGACAGAGTGATCTACAATCAGGGGAAGGGGGCGTTTAGTAAGAGGTTGAATAAAGCGTTTTCCTACCCACTTTTGGTAGCGCGCATCTCCTGGTGCCACCGCAACAGCGGTATCTCCGAGCATCGTCTCTGGGCGCGTTGTAGCAACGACAATCGAGCCACTCTGATCTTCTAGCGGATAGCTAAAGTACCATAGAGAGCCTTCCCTCTCTTCATACTCTACCTCATCGTCGGCAAGAGCAGTTTGGGTCACAGGATCCCAGTGAACGAGGTAGTCCCCTCGGTAAATCAACCCTGCATCAAATAACTTTTTAAACATCGAAGAGACAGCCTTATTGCGCTGCGCATCCATGGTAAAGCTGAGGCGAGACCAATCGCAAGAGCATCCCAATTTTTTGATTTGGGCCAAAATTTGAGACTCACTCTCCTCTTTCCAAGCCCAGACATGGGAGAGAAACTCTTCTCGAGTGAAATCTTTCCTTCTCTTCCCTTGAGAGGCGATCAACTGCCTTTCCACAACGGTTTGTGTGGCGATCCCCGCATGGTCGGTCCCGGGGACCCAGAGAGCTTCAAATCCCGACATCCGCTTCCAGCGAATCAGCACATCTTGGAGCGTGTCTACTAGTGCATGGCCCATGTGAAGCACCCCCGTCACGTTGGGGGGAGGGATCACGATGCAATAGGCAGGTTTTTTTGAATGGCTATCCGCTCGAAAAAAGCCCCCCTTCTCCCAGAAGGGGCCCCATTTGGTTTCAGTGGGCTTGGGGTCGTAGGCTTTTGGAAATGTCTGTTCGTCCATGAGGATGCCGCATTAAAAATTGAAGAACACACGATAGCATGCATGGAGAGAAAAATACAAATAGATACAGGCATTGCATTCAAAATTAAAGAGGAAATTGCAAAACCCCATTTGGGGTCCAAAAGCGCCCTTTTACTGGACTTTAGCCATTGGGGGGCGGCAAGTTCGCGAGATAT
>JAHFTN010000007.1 GCA_023269365.1 Chlamydiota bacterium
TAGATATTCTATTATTAATACATCTAATATAAAAAAAATTTTGATTTTCAGAGATGAATCTTATTGAACTTTAGGGAGATGTGATATAAGCAGCTTTACTGATGACCTGGAAAAGGTAGCCGAATTCATTAAAAGAAATATTAACTGTATCCAGTGAAATCTATAGTGGACCCCAAAAACTAGACAGGTTATACTGCCGTCGGCCTGAAACTTTGATTTCATAAAACCCTCGGAAGTGTCTGAAAATTCCAAGTTAATAGTGAATTAAGTTCTTTTTGAAAGGTTCCTTGAAATTCCCCGATACAATCCTCAACCCCCTTCATAAACTCTGCAAACGTAGCATACTATTTTGCATTTAAGCATTTGCTTCTTAGGAATTTCCACACCCTTTCGATTAAATTTAAGTTGGGTGAGTATGGAGGCAGAAACAGGAGTTCTATGTTTAACATTCTTGCTGCCGTTTGCGAAACATAACATCGCTGATATTTTGCATTATCCAATACCAAAGTAATCTGTTCATGCGGGTGTAACTCCCTTAACTTTCGAAACAGCTCTACAAGGCTCCATGCGTTAATTGTGGTAGTATTGGTCAGGTGGACCATTTGTTTGGTAACAGCATCGATTGCTCCTAGAACATTTAGACGACTCCTACCGGAATTTGCCCTTACAAACATTCGTTTTATTGACCAGAGAGTGGACAAAAAAGCTCCATGAATAAAGTGTGCTGCGTCTATAAAGAATACCCGTCTTTTCCCTTCTTTTGCTTCTTCAAGTCTTGGCTCCAGAGTTTTTTTTTAAACTCTTCTTGGACTTCCACATTCGCTTTTGCAGGGATGGCTGCCGTTTTACGAGGTCTGAAGCCAAGTTTGTGCAAAAACTGTTTGGTTTGTGTCACGCCCTTTTGGATACCCGTTAATTTTTGAATGCTTGCTGCAGCCTCTTTTGCTGTTGCAGGAGGCACTTTTTGAAAATGTTTTAGAATAGCCTCTCGGTGCATTTCTAAATTGCTCACTGGGACAAAATGATCAAACTTTTCCACCCCTTCTAAGCCCTTTTCGGCATATAGCTTTAGCACTGTAGCCACCATTGTGGAAGAAGCTCCAGCAAGTTTTGCAATTTCCCCATGGGTTCGATTGAGACATTTGAAATGAAGAATCGTAAGTCTACGCCGGACAATCCTACTCGGATGTCGATAACGAAGAGTTGCTAGCTTTTTTTGATCTTCTGGAGGAACTATAATCTTAATCATCGGTGCTCCCATTGTAAAACAATGGGGATATGATAAGTCAAGTCTTTGATTCTATGTAAGAGATATTTTCAAAGTTTCAGGCCGACGGCAGTATATTTTCAATATTACAACACCAAGAGACTGCATCAGTCACTTGGTTATAAAACCCCTTACGAGGTGCACTATGCAAAGTAAAGCTGCTGTCGCGCACGCGCCTGGGGATGTCCCCAGGCGAGGACAGCCCCTTCGGAAAGTATACTTTTGTGTAGTTATGAATAAATGTAACAAAAATTTTTAATTCCAGCAAGAAGAAACATACTATGCCATCATAGACAAACAGTAAAAGAGTGAGCGAACACAACTTCTTTCTGATGGATAAGCAAGGAGAAAAATTAGCAAGGAGAGTGAAAACAAAATAAAAAGCTTGTTGAATAACAACCGATTTTGATAGGCTGCTCAACAAGCAGCCGATTTACTTTAGAAAATAAGAACAAAGAAACCGTGAAGCAAACTACTTTTACCAAACAGTTGTCCAGCCCATTGGGTCCACTATATCTAAAGCGCAAGGACAGCTAGTAGAATACGCTCTCATAGCTGAAGATTATACTAAAAACATCGGAGATTGCCTGTTTGACAATGTGGCAATACAGCTACCTAGAGGAGAAAACCAAGCAATCCAGTTAAGGCAAGCAGTAGTAAAATTCATGCAAGAACATCAAGAAAAATACAGTTCCAAGCCCGACTACTCTGAAGGAATCCTACATGTAGGAGATGGAACAGAAGGGTATCTTTTTGAAGATTGGACCAGCTATCTGGCAGGCATGAAAAAGGAAGGAGTCTGGGCTACAGAATTAGAAATCGACGCCCTTGCATACATGTTAAGAACCCCTTTTGTTGTGTTTTCTAAAGAATACCCTAAGCCTAGGGTTTATAACACTGACGCTTCTGAAAAAAATCCCGTTTTTCTTCACCACGTGAATCAAAACCATTTTGAAGCTTGCGTCCCATTCAAAGGGCTCGAACCTCGTGATATATACGAAGTTATTAAAATACGAGGTTACAATTGATTAGAAAAAATTTAATTTTTCAAACAATTTTAGGAAAGGTTTTATAATGAATATCACTCGGTTTTTTACAGAACTTTCTCTTCCTCAAGGAGTCAGTTTCTCATCTCAAGCGACTGGGCTGTGGACACATGGCAAAAATCGTGTGGTGTCTGTCATGACAAGTGGCCCTGGAATTGTGGCTATCGGTTTAATATTTATGGCCTCTATCGCGTTGGCACATCGTTGTGTAAAACGTTATGCTGAGTACTGCAAAGAACAGAAGATTCGTAAGTTTGTAGACAATGTAGCTTATGTGTGGACTCATAGAAAAGATCCTACAAAAACACAAAGAATTCAAGAAATTGAGAGGCTTTTTAAAAAGGAATTTGGTGGGAATGTTGTTCTTGTAAGAGGAGGTGGATTCCGTCCTTTCGATTACAATGCTCACAGAGTACTGAACTTGGATGGCCTTGCTCTTACAGACGAGCACCTGCAATGCATGACTCAATCAGGCCTATTCAATGATGTAGAATGTCTTAATCTTGGAGAGAATCCTCTTCTGACTGGACATGGGATAGCTGCCATGGGGCAACAGGGGTTTTCTGGGCTGCAACATTTGATTTTAAATAACAATCGACGTCTTGTAGAAACAGGCTTTAAAGAATGGATTGCCTGTAAAGGGTTTAACGAATTAAAATCCCTCGATTTGTATAACGCAGGAATCACGACAGAAATCTTAGAAGAACTGATTCAGTCTGATTGGGTAAAGAGGTTAAAGGGACTTGATCTTAGAGGAGATAACAAAATTGAGACCCTGCCATACAATAACATCTTGCATCTCACTGCTTTAGGAGAACATTCGTGCTATTCTAATCGTGAACAAGCCTCTATCTATAGAACAGGCTCAGGTCTTTTATTTCCGGAAACTACTCGATATACAGAAAGAGCAATGCGCTTGATCTTTGAAAGGAAGGCGTATGGAGGAAATAGAGCTGGTTTCTTTTTGCTAGACAATGAGCGTTTTACAAAAATGACCTTTGAGGAGTTATGCGCCTTCTGCGAAGTGCCGCTGTAAGAAGTTGCTCTGAATTTGAGTCAGGCGAAGCCCGCTCTGAAGCAACTCAACTTGAATAAGTTAAGCGATGCAGAGAGGTCAAATTCAATGACTGACCTTGCGCTGACAGGAACCAACTTTTGAAGTTGTTTGAGTATACATCAGCGCTACTTACTCATCCGAGTCGGATTTGTCGGCAAGGGCTTTTTTTTCTACTTTTGTTTTTTTCATTTTTGCGTTTTTTTCCTCGAGGCCCATGGTCATGGCGGTCATGCCTGCAAGGCCACCGAGTTGCATCGACTCGATAGCGGAGCTGGGGACAATGACGATGGTGGAGTTTTCTTTCAGCCCTTCGTAGAGCATGTTCATGGCTCTGAGGTGGAGGGCGACGGGGTTGTTGGTGTAGGTGAGGGCCGCTTCGCCGAACTTTTCTGCGATCTGACGCTCTGAGTCGCCTAAGATGACGCGGGCTTGCCGCTCCCTTTCTGCTTGGGCTTGCATCGACATAGCGTCTTCTAGAGCGGGAGGGATGAGGACGTCTTTGATTTCAACGGCAATGACATTAACGCCCCAAGGTTCTGTGCGCTCATCAATAATCTGTTGCAACTCGTTGCTAATTTTATTCCTTCCTTCAAGCATGTCTGAGAGGATTGTTGTGCCGATGACGTCGCGCAGGGCTGTTTGAGAGGCCCATCCTATGGCGCTTTCATAGTCGGCGATTTCTAGGGCGGCTTTTTTGGGGTCTATGACCTTCCAGAAAAGGACTGCGTCTACATCAACGGGCACCGTGTCTTTTGTCAAGGTTTTCTCTGTTTTGAATGTGGTGGTAATGACGCGGATGTCGATCCAGTAGGTGATTTTATCGATGATGGGGATGATGAGAAACAGTCCGGGGCCCTTGAGAGCGCGAAACCGGCCGAGGCGCAAGACGACCGCTCTATCCCACTGGTTTGCAATCTTGATCGCAGAGGAGACGAAGCAGGCGATAAGGAAAGCTGCTGCTAAAATCAGGAGAGCTTCTGTGGGGTTTTTTTCATAGAAGGGAAAGCCTATGGCGGCGCCAATGCAGAGAATGAGGATAAAGATCAGGTTGTTTATTGAGCTTGTGTTTCTCATTGGTTGCCTTGTGGTTAAGAGGTCTATTCTGTGTCAAGCTGGGAAGTCTGAAAATGCGCAGCAAAACCCACAACTTACGGCTAAGGACATAACAAGCCGCAGGAAAATTTTCAAGTAAAATAGCTGGATCTTCTCGGTGTTCTGCCCATACTTCAACTCCATTCTTAACGGGTTACGTGGCATGAAGCAACCTAATCTAGTTGTCCAGTTTTTGGGGTCCACTATACCACCCTGGTTTTTCTATTTCAATAAGGGAGTAAGCAGCTTCTTTTGCAATCGGAGCAAGATTATCAAGTATTTTTTTTTGGCATCCATCTTTTTTTAATAAAATTTCTGCTATTGATGATCCGCATGAATCTAAAATCATCCTATCTTCATTAGGGTTGGACGCAACCTGTAATAAAGCATTTAATGCTCTATCATCATCACATCTTCCTAAATCCATTGCCGCATCATCTCTTTCGTCATCCCTTGCTGTAGGGTCAAGGAGTGTATGTATTAAACCATCTATCTTATCTGTCATATTTACGCGTCTCCGATGGCGTTGTTGCATAAATAGCTACGGATGAGGTTTTTACTGTCTTAAGTCCAGCGATCCTTTAAATTTTTTGTTACCAAGCAAAAAAATGAGGCTCGACATGACTCCAAAGAAAGATAAGACTCGTTTCAAGGCAAAAGACAAGTACCGCATCCGCAACTCTGGGCAGAGTATAACCGATCGTTTGTAAATCGGGGAAGCATCCCTTTTTGGTTCGATGAAGAGGCTCTTAAAAACTGGCATAGTTCTGAGAGGACTGGTAAGCCAGGAAGACCGGAAGTCTATTCCGATATTGCTGTGCGTTGTGGCTTATCGATCAAAGCTGTTTTCCGGGTTGCTCTTAGGGCGCTACAGGGCCTCATTACCTCCCTCATTCGACTTCTTGGACTCCCGCTGGAATGTCCACATTACTCCCTGTTTTCTCGTCGGGCAGAAGACCTTCAGATTCCGACGCAACATTTTCTGAAACCTGGAGAGCATTTGAATATAGTGTTCACAAATCGATGGTGCTGAATAAAAGGCCATCTTAGGAATGCCAAAAGGGAAATGGAAAACGGCTTAAAAATGTAGGGCGCTCGCCATATTGGTAGAGCCTGCGCTCAAGCGTGATTTATGCAAGGCCAATTCAATCAGAAACTTAATTTTTCCTTTGCGTTAAATATTTAAAAGCCGGTTTTATTTTTATAAAAAATAAAACTTTCAACCGAGTGTAAATAACTCCCATCTATATCTTTTAGATCGACTCCCATTAAATACTCAATACCGTTCCAAATTTTATCCTCTTCTCCTGGTGGATCATACTCTAATTCACCACTATCCTCTTTTGATTGAAGTTCTTGAGCCCAGGAAGCTAATTCCTCTCGTGTTTTTTCTTCTCTGATTAGAGAATCAAAGGCTTGTTCTATTTCTTTTATTGAAATTCTCATTTTCTACCTTGTGTCTACAAAGTTTCCCTCATTATCAAATACGTAATGGGTTTTAATTCCATCATTTGTCTCTGGTCGAACGATTCTAATATTATCATCTCTATCCAGCGTTTCATGCCATGTTCTCTTCAATCCTTTTTCCGGATCCCATTCCCTGACTCGTCTTCTTCCAACCATTTCTCCATTCTTCATGGGAGATTTTAATTCTCCATAATACCTGATCTTGTTGTTTTGAAGTTGACGGTATCCCTGTGAACCATATTTTTTTAGTTGAGTCAAATGCATATTTAATAAGGCATCTTGAAAAGATTCAACTCCACAGATTGGCTTTCTCATATCCGTAATTTTTGTCACAGCCTTGGAGAGTTTCTCAAGGTTAGCAACACTTTTTGTTGCCCCGTATCCAGAGAAAAACCCTTTCTGCGCCAACGAGTAGGCTCCTTTGGCCAGACTGACAGCTCCGAGCGCTACCGTCCCTAGCTCCAGCCCGCTGCTTACTCCAGAGCGCAGGGTGCGGTAGACTTCGTGGCTGCTGTTGCCAGGGAGAGCGCGGTGCATCCAACGCTCTCCTGCCTCGTGGAAGGCGGTATTTGAGCGCTGAAGAGCATTCCAGTCTTGGGAAAAACTGCTTTTTCCCCTTGCCCAATTCATCGCCCGTAGTGGGGTCGTAAGTCCCCATCCCATTGTCGAGACAGCGGATGCTGTTTGTAGAGCAAAATGCCCAACGCCGTGAGCAGCTCCAATGCTCATCTGTTTCATATCCTCAGAAGAGTTAAGGGCAAACAGCCCATAAAGATCGTGATGAGTCAGGGGAGCATTGAAAACGTAGGCATATAGATTGGGCCCAACATCCAGGCCCAGCGGGTCGGGAGTGAGCCAGCGACCATAAGAAGGAAGATAATAGCGCCTGCCAAAATAGATAAGCCCCGTCTCATCATCGATGCGCTTAGAAGAAAAACGCCAGGGATTCGATAGAGAAGGTGGTTTTGTTTCTTCCCCAAAGGCTGTGTAGTGGGTGTGTTCACAGGTGTGGTCGGAAAGGGAAACGAGAGTGGCAACATTGCCGTATAGGTCGTGTAGAGGCGCGAAGACTTTTCCTCGAAGTTCAATAGCAATGGCAGCTCCTATCTCTGCTTGAGGGGTCCTTCCAAAAATACGCAGCTCTTGGATTTCGCCTAAAGCATGAATAGATCCCATCTCATTTTGGCCGTCGTAGAGGAAGAAGAGTTCCTGGGCAAGGGACCAGGAGCCCTCTTCAAGATTATAGACCCTTTTCGAGAGGCGACGATGGTAAGAATCGTAAGTGAAGAGGAGTTTCGTAGTGCTTTTTTCAACACTGATTAGGCGATCAAAAGCATCATAACTGCAGCGAACTCCCTTCATAGCACGCGGATTACCCTCTGCATTATACTCAAATTCTGAAGGGAACTGGTTGAGGGCGTTTATCGAGTAAGAGGCTGCATCTTTTCTCAAACGATTATATAGGGCGTCATAAGTGTAAACGTGCTCTTTTTCGGCCGTAAGCTGGTAAAGATCGTCGTAGGTGTATGTAAAGGACTCTTTGTTAAGCTGGGATTGTAAGACATTGCCCACAGCATCATATTTTAAAATAGCATGGGTGAGATAGGGAGAGCGCAGGGTAGTAGGACGTCCTGCAAGGTCATAGCCTCGAGTCGTCGTCCCTAAATTACCAATTAACTCTTGCGAAAGAGAATTTTGGGCTAAATCATAAGCGCTGTACACATGGGTATAGGTGGAACGACCAGAAGAGTCACAGCGCGTTACTTTACGCAAATAAAGGGGGTCATAGTCATAGTTGACGAAGGAGCCATCAAAGAGGTCTAGGCGGGTACGATGACCCTGTAAGTCATAGCTGTTTTGAATGAAAATTTGGTTGGGAAGCTTCTCAATGAGCAAGCGCCCTTTAGCATCATAGGTGCGCGTAAGGGAAGTGTGATGGATAGAGTCGCTACTTTGCAAGAGATGTCCTAAGCGATTGTGAACATACGTGTAGTGCACTGTCCCATCAGAGGAGATCTGTGAGGCGAGGAATCCCAGAGGATCGTAGGTGTTTGTTAATACGGTGCCGCTTGGCTTCATCGTTTGAAAAAGTTGGCCTGTCTTCGTGTACGTATACCGCGTAATCTTTTGTTCTGGAGTCCCTGCTGCCTCGGTGAGCTTATAAAGTTGATTGAGTGGGTCGTAATCCCACAGCGTGAGCGTCTTCCTTTCTATAGGAAAAAAGAGTGTGGTCTCTTTAGCCGTTATATTGTCATTGCCATCATAGAGGTATTTATCGCAGATGAGAAGAGCTGCGCAAGAAGAGTGTTTTTCTATCGATGCAATGAGGTAATGGGAATTAAACCACTCCACAGTTTGAAGACCCAAAGGATCGGTAGTCAGGCGGCTGTGGAGCTCATCGTTATAGACTGTCAAAGTGCTATTGCCAAAAGCATCTTCTTGCTCAATTAAACGATTAAAAGGGTCATATTTAAAACGCTCCGTTGCCTTTTTACCATCGATAAAGCGAGTTACCGAATCTTTGTTGCCAGCTTCATCGTAGGTGTAAAGAATTTTTGATAATAGGCGCCCCTGTAAATCCTCCTTCCTCTCTTCCACAATACGATCCAAAAGATCATATTCAGTCACAGAGAGCAACTCCCCTTGTTTAACGCTATGTAATCGCCCGAGGGGATCATATCCATATTCTGAGCGTTCTTCATTAAGTGATTCGGCAATTTTTCTACCAGCTCCATCGTATTCATACTGTGTGGTATTGCCTTCTGCGTCTGTTTTAGCAATCAGATGGTAAGCATCATAGGTGAAAATCTCCTCTGAGAGGAGTTTCCCTTCAAAGCTCTTGAGTATGGAAATTTTGCGCTTGAATACATCATAAGCAAAATGTGTCTCCACCCCATTTTGATCAATCTGTGTGCGCAATGTCCCATCAAGATTATATACGCATTGTTCCCGAGCACCTGAGGGATCCTCGATTAGGAGGGGATCTCCATAAGCATTGTAGGTTGTACAGGTAGTAAAACCTCTTGCATCTGTTCTTGTAATTTCCCTCCCGGCAGCGTCGTAGCTTGATCTAAGAATCGGATCTGTTCCACATAGAGGAGGAAGATGAGTTTCTATGAGCTGGTTTAAAGGGTCGTAGACATAACGAGTTTTATAACCATGCGGATCAATAGTTAAAACCCTGTTGTGTTTTTTGTCGTATTCATGCCGAGTTGTGTGCGTCGATCCCTCTTTTTCTACTTCTGAAGAGACGATCAACCGATTGGAATAGTCATACTGCATTTCACAGTGAGTTTTACTCCCAAACCCTTGAAAAAATGTCTTGTTGCCAAGCTCATCATAATAGCTGATAGCAGATTGACCAAGAGCATTACTCTCTTCTACTAAGTTGCCTTTCTCGTCGTATTTGTAGTTGAGGCAGTAGCAAAAAGTGCCTCTCGAGTCATAGATTTCTTTCTTCCCAATACGACCTCCGGTCGTATAATAAAAAACTATTTTTTTGAGCAGTTTCTCCTCTCTACCATCCCAGTATCTCTCTTCTATCTCTTGAGGCATATTGATGTAAGGCGCCCCTGGCTTAGGATGAATAATCTGAATTAAACGTGTCTTAACCTGGCTGAGGTCATTTTTATCAGGCGTGGTCCCATCATCTCTAATTTCTCGAATGAGGATCCGATCCCCGTTATATTCGTAAAATTGACGTCTTTTGATCGATCCTTGCTCATAAAAGAATTCTGAAATAGGGAGGTTTGTTCCCGGGAGATACTCATAGGTCACAACAAGGCCATTCCCTTCCTCTCTCTGCAAAAGAAGATGGCGCCCCTCTTGGGAATATTTGAATTTGCAGACCTTGACTTCCACTCCGTTATCAATGGGTAAGTGATTAGAATCCAGCATTAAGGGGGCCCCACATCCACTCAAGTTGCCATAAAACTTTTCCTGAAGAACATTGCCATGACTGTCATAGACATAAGTAATCGCATGCAGGGCCTTACGATTTTCATCATAGAGTATTTTTCCCAGCAAATTAGCAGCATCTGGGCCTGTTCCCCAAACAAACTGTGTGCCGCAATAAAGAGTCTGCGACGCCGTATGACGATCGATCTGACTTAAGCGGAAGTTTTCATCCCAATAATAATGAGTGGGAACTCCCTCACTATCTAGTACCGATGTCATCCGTTTTGACAAGTCGTAGCTAAATCGATGTGTCATCAAGAGAGCACTACTCTCTCCTACAGGAAAGGAAAGATCTCGGACCCGATTTCCCACGAAATCGTCCTCTCGCGGGTAATAACCCATCTGAAAATTTCTGGCTTGAGGAAGGGAAAAAGTGGTTAAAAGTTGTTTGTGATAATGAAGAGTTTCAAGGGGAAAATCTGAGGAGATGATTTGGTGCAACTGCCAGCGCCCCTGCTTCTCTGGTTTCCCCTCGTTAATATAGCGATACTGAAGCTTGCGACCATCACTGGTCTGAATGTCAAAGTCGGCATTGTCTAGGTAAGATTGGCCGTGCTTTTCTTTGAGATGACCGTGATAATGAAATGTTGCTTGCGCATAGGTTTTTTTGCCACTGGGATCTGTTGTGCGCATCGCTGTTAGACGCCCTTTATGCCAATCATAGAAAGTTTTGTTTCCATTGGGGAACTCTTCAGAAACTAATAGGTAGTTATAAAAGAAATATATTTTTCCTGACCCAAGTGATTCTGGTTTCTGTCCCTCCAGAGCCTTATAAGTCCTGCGCGTTCCATCGGGGCAGACGACAAAAAACTCTGTCCCCTCTTTATCCATGCTCACATACTGGTTCTTCAGATTGGTGTGAGCCGAAATTTTGCCGCGCGCTGTATTTGTCAGCCCTTGAGCGTCTTTGGTTAAATTCAAAGGATGAAAGAGATACTGCTGATGGGCTTTGTGTTTTTTCTTTCTATAGTCAGCCTCTTTAAGATCGTAGCGATAGCAGAGAACAGTTCCATTGGGTTCCCTGACCTTCAATATTCTAACAGGAGGAAGGAGAACTGCGCTGAGATTTTCAAAAAAACACCAAGAGCCTTCCCCCTTTCCACTGATATAACTCCTTTTTAAGCGCAGAGGCTCTGCTCCCTGAATGATGATATCGTCTTCAAGTGCGTAAAGATCGCCTGTGACGGCATTGACAATCCCCTCAACAAGGGCACTGGGTTCGTTTTCCGTTACCGCAACCTGCCCGAAAAGAGCTACTGTCACAAAAAGAAAAAAGAAAAAGAGTTGTAAGCCCGTAAATAACCTCATCTTATTTAACCCGATGAAGAAAGTTTATATAGGGAATCAAATCTACACAAGAAGTTATTTAGGTATATACCCAAACAACGTCAAACGTTGGCTTTCCTCAAGAAGTTGCCCTGAATTTGGCCCAGGCGAAGCCGACATCGAAGCAGCTCAACTCGAATGAGTTGGGCGATGCAGATGGGACCGAATTCAGTGGCTAACGACGCTGAGGAAAGCCAACGTTTGAAGTTGTTTGGGTATAGCAAAAAAGTCGAGGCTTGTGACACAATCGCTGTGTCTGTGCGAGGTCTATGCAGCGGATTTGCATCTTCTTGCTTCTTTTGCCCCGTCTTTTGTGTGCTTCATCCGATCTTCTCTTTTCTGAAGAAGAGGATCCAGCTCTTTATCATCATGTTAATGTGATCTCGGGGGATTTAACCCTTTGTTTTCAAGATCTGCAAATTCCAGGTGCGGTTGCCCATTCCCTGGTGCGCACCTACACGAGTGGTGATGCTTTACATCAGGCGTCTGGCGAGAAGTCTAATCATAAAGGAATCTATTACAGCTGGCGGATGGAAGGAGGATGGGAACTGATCCCTCATGCCAAACTCTTTTACGGCGTAACAGGCGTCTTTGTCAGTAGGTTTACCCTCACGGAGAAAAATGGCTCTGTGCTGCATTACATCCCCAAAAAGGAAGGCGTCTATGAGCCCGTCCCCCCTGAAACGCAAAATTTGAGCAACTTAAATGCACGGATGAACCCTCAAAATAATCGGCTGCATTACGACAACCATAAACGAGTTGTCATGAACTTAGCCGATGGAGGGATGAGATTTTATAAAAAAGGGGACGAATATTTTCGCCTTGTAAAAGAGGTCTCCCCTGATCAACAAGAAACCCATTATGATTATCATAAAGAATCCCTAAAATCAATCCGCGTCACAAGTCCCAATAAACGGATCACCTTCTCTTCAATCGATTTCGATCTGATCGAAAAACCCAAGGATGATAGGCCGTTTCATTTGAAGGTGAGTACTTCTGTGGGACAGCTATTGGAATACAGATCGATGACTAGAAAAGAGATTCACTATATCTCACAGGTGGATAGCAACTGCCGCCCCAAAGAATCTACTACCTATGTCTCGAGGAGAAAAGGCACGGGCTCGAGGATCAAGAGATTTCATCTGGCAGACCGGCCTCAGTTTGAAGTCGACTATCACGTTCCCTCTTCCCGCTCTGAGGAGAACAAGCTCCACTCGTATCCTGAGAAAAAGGGGCTGTCGATTGATAAGGTGCAGACTTTGCGAGCGCCCCTTGGAGAGAATGGGGAATGGATCCCCTTTGCGCAGTTTTCCTATTATCCATCTCATACTGACGTAAGGGATGTCGATCGACAACTGATCCGCTACCACCACGAATCCCAACGACTTAACGCGATTGAATATTTTGGGCTTCAGGATAAGTTAGCCTATTCTGTGAAGTTTTATTGGGAAGGACCCCATCTCAAGGGGAAAGTCTTGCTCGATGGGAAGGGAACGCCTCTATTTTCTAAAGTCTTTACCTATAATGAAGCAGGCAACGTCTCCAAGGAGACATTTTTTGGGAATCTGACGGGAAAAGCATTGTCATCGTTTACGCTGAAAGAGGGCGGAGTTCTAGAAGGAGCGGAGAGCTATTCTCGGTTTTATGTCTACAATAAGGCTCATCTTGTCGTGGAAGAGAGGGAAGAGCATGGGCTGACTTTTGCTTATAGATATAAGTCAGGAACGACGCTTATCACCTCTAAGTTCACGCAAGATGGAGGGCAAATTATCAAGCGGGAATTCTTCATGTACAATGAAGACAATCTGCTCACCTCTGAAATTATGGATGACGGGGTCAATAGCAAGAAAGACGACTCAACGGGTGTCAAGTACAGACAGATCAAGTCGTATCAACTGCACCCTTCCAATGGGCTGCCTGTAGAGATGAAAGAGACCTACTTGGAAAAGGGGGAGGAAAAGCTTTTAAGGCGCATCGAGTACACCTACTCGTCGCAAAATAGAGTCATCGCCGAAACGCTCTATGATGCGGAAAATGCATTTTGTTACACGATTTACACAGACTACGACAACGCCGGACATGTTCTTTCTAAGACAACTCCTTCAGGGTATACTAACCGCTATTCTTATGGTCCTCAAGGAGAACTCCTCTCTTCCAAAGAGGAGGGTTCTCTACAAAAATATTATTCCTATAATCTAGCGCGTGTCGCGACCTCTTGTACAGAAGTTGACTCCCTTTCCCATCAGAGAACGACCCATTCCCGCTATGATGCAAAAGGAAGGTTATTGCATCAAGTTTCGCCAGAAGGACATACGACATCCCAGCGCTACGATCCCTTTGGGCATTGTGTCGAGACCGTTTTTGCCTCGACCAAAGATGCATGTGATGAGGAATACCGCCCCACGCTGCATTTCACTTATGATGTGTGCGGCAACCTCGCTTCCACCACCGTGGAGGGAAGGGGGACGAGTGAGACGCTTTATAACGCCTTTAAAAAGCCGATTCAAGAGATCCAAGCCGATGGGACAATCTTGCGTCACACTTACGACCTTGCAAATCGCCTCATACAAACGATCTATCCCGATGGGACATGGGTAGAATACACCTATGATGTTCAACATAGGAAGAAAGAGGAAAGAATAAGAGGGAGCCAGGGGGATCTTTTAGCACAAGAGTCATGGGAATATGACACCTTTACCTTGCTCTCTCATACAAAGGCAAACGGCGCCAAAACTGTTTATACCTATGACGGCGCTAGGCGAGTTGTTGCAGAGCAAGTGGAAGATAGGACGCTGACTTACTCCTACAATGCAGCCGGGTTGCTAGGGAAAAAAGCTCAAGGAGATGTGGCTCACTGCACAACGTATGATAAAGCAAATCGAGTCTTGCAACAGTGGACAGAAGATAGCTATGGAAGAAAAGAAAATCTTACCACTTTTGCCTACGATGAAGAGGGAAGAAAAATAGGAGGGACGCGCCTCACCTCACAAGGAAGTGCACACGACTCCTTTGCCTATGATGCAAGAGGGCGATTCTGCCGTCATACTGATCCTCTGGGGAATTCGACAGAGTTTATTTATGAAGAAGTGCTCAACGATCTCGGTCAATGGGTCGTGCAAAAGACAACAATCAACCCTATTGGCAATAGGGCCATTGAGACCTATGATGCTCTCGGACACCTTGTATCAATAGAAAAGCAGGATTCTAAGGGGAAACCCGTTTCCCAAGAGAGGTTCTCCTATGACAGAGCGGGCAATAAGGTCAGGCGCCTTGTCAACGTATACGATTACACCACTCCTTTAAGACAGCTGATTACAGAGTGGCAGTACGACTTACTGGGGCGCGTGATTTCAGAAAAGGAACATCCAGGCAAAATCACCTCCTATGCTTATACGTCAAGGGGACAGCTTGGGTTAAAAACACTTCCCAACGGGATTTCTCTTGCCTATAGCTATGATGGGTTGGGACGTTTGTTAGAACAGCTCAGCTCAGAGGGGACCCTCCATTACCGCTACACCTACGAAAAGAGTCAGGATCCCGTGCAGATTGAGGACCTCGTCGAGGGGACCTCTTTATCTCGCTCCTATAATTTATTTGAAGAGCTCGTCGAAGAGACTAACCCCTACAATTTCACGTTCAAATGGAACTATGATCATCAAGGAAGATGCAGGGATTTTACCCTTCCCGACCACTCTATGATCCATTATGCCCATGAAGGAGCACATCTCACCGCCGTAGAGAGAATTTCTTCATCTAATCAAAAACTCTATGAGCACCGTTACCTCGATTTCGATCCCAACGGGCACGTGACCCAAGAGAGGCTGCTCAACCATCAAGAGCTCTATTCTCAAAGAGATTTGTTGGAACGACCTAGCACTCAAAAATCCCCTTGGCTTACACATTCGGTGGTCTATGGCCCTTCTGGGCTTATGTTGAGCCAAACCAACACGCTTATTGGGAACAAGTCTTTTTCCTATGATCCTCTTAACCAGCTCATTCGCGAAGAGGATAAAACGTATCATTTTGATTCTCTTGGCAATCCTTTGGATTGCCAAGTCAACGCTTATAACCAGATCCTCTCGACCAAAGAAGAAACGCTGCAGTACGATCTTTCTGGCAACCCCATTGAAAGGATGAAGGATGATGAGCCCCTCTCTTATACCTATGATGCTCTGGGGCGCCTTAAGACAATTCGTTCTAATGCATCGCTGATTCACTACAGCTATGATCCCCTCTCTCGCCTCGTGAAAAAAGAGGAAAATGGGAAAACAACTTTCTACCTCTACGACCAATCGCAAGAGATAGGAACCTGCACCCCCGATCGGAAAATAGCAGAGCTTAAAGTCTTGGGATCTGGCGATGTGGGAGCTGCCGTTGCCATCGAGCTCCAAGGCGATGTGTACGCTCCTTTGCAGGATTTTTGTGGGCACATCATTGCTCTTACAAGACGAGATGGGACTCTTTTTGAAAGTTACCCAACCGATGCGTTTGGGAAGTCGACGCTAGCCATCCAAAGTCAAAATCCCTGGCGCTTCTCTTCAAAAAGACAAGAAGGGACCCTGATCTTCTTTGGGAAACGGTTCTATGACCCTGCTTTGGGACGGTTTTTGACTCCCGATCCAGCAGGTTTTGCGGATGGGCCCAACCTCTACATCTACGTATTAAATAATCCTTTAAGGCGCCTTGACCTGTTCGGGCTTCTTTCTAAAGCCATCAACCCACAACCCTTGCATGAATTTTACTCCATCGAGGTAAATATTCAAGATATCCCTGAGCGAGGCGAGGGGATGGTGGTGGGGTACAGCACCCACACAGGTCAGCCCCAAGAAAAATATGTGATTATCAGCGATTCCTGGGAAAGGATCCAATACACCCCCGAAGAGCAAAAAGAAGGAAAGATTAATATCCTAGACCATCTTCATGAGCTTGTCCCCAAAGAGGGCTCTCTTGTGGGGTTGGTCACCTTCCAAAATGGGATGTGGAACTCCTTTGAGGATCACAAGAAAAGTTGTCAGTCGATCAAGAATTCCCTTCCTGAAGGGCCTTTATTTGTCGGCAATCATAACCCTTCCCTAGGATTGAAACACCTGGGACAAGTGAAACGAGAAAGGCGGGGCAAGGACACAGAGATTACAACCCATACACTCCAATGGCTAACCACAACGTTAAATGTCGTTCACCCCATTAATCCCGATCTGGTGTGGCTCCACTTTTCTCATAGCGAAGGCACCCTTATTTTGAGCAATGCAATCGACCGGATGACCCCTGATCAGCATGCTACTCTCGAGCACCATTTTTACTCGGTGTCATTTGGTGGGGCCAAGCCCGTCTCCACAGAACATACCCTCAATGCTGTTAATTACTACTCTAAGAGGGATTTTATTACGAAACGCTTTGCTCGTGACTATTTAAATGATGAAAGGTACCATATTGAATACGTAAAGAGTCAAGCTCCTTGGTACGAGAAAATGCTGTTCATACCCGACCATGGCATCTTGGGAAGGACTTATCAGATTACAAAGGATAAAACAATTAAAAAAATTGAGAGAGAATTTGATTTTTACAGTCCATAAACTCGTTAAAATTTTCCTGCTGTGTTCTTACATTTTCTTGAGTTGTCCTATGTTATTAGAATCCGCTCCCCCACCTATTCATATTCGTTGTGCAAATCGACTGACTAATACAATACTCCCTATTCTTCAGAAAGAACTTAACCTCTTCTGCGACGGAGAAGGCGGCTCGATGCACAGCAATATCGTCTCATCCATCTATTTGTCTTTTTATACAGAAAGAAGAGCTTCCATAGAAGAAGCGAGAGAACTCCTAGTAAGAGCTACTGAGAAATTTGCAAAAGCAATTAATGCAGATGAAAATATTCGCCCTTACCTAGCTGAATACCCTTTCCCTCCATCCCGAGTTCAACTTTCTATTTCATTTGAGGTTAGTGGAAAAGATGAATACTACGCGGATGGCACTGTATCCTCAATATCTCAAGTACATAATACTATATACTATTATACAAAAGAACCCCTAAGAAGCCCCAAGAACCACGACCCTTTCCTCACCGAGCCCTATCCTGATGCCCTAAAAATTGTGCAGAGCTCGAAGCTCACGAATGCAGAGGTGTGTATCCACACGCCAAAACCCTATGAAGCGGAACTAGACCAATTTATTGCATCGCTGTCCAAGAAGATTAAAAAAAAATGGGGAGTCGTGGGGGTCTCTATGGGCGGGAATATGCGCGAAGGAATTGAGGATTTTGCTTTTCTGTTGCAGCGCTATAAACGTGTGAAGCTTGAAGAAGCGCGCCGCTTAGAGGTGGAAATTACAGAGATGCTGGTGGAACAGATCAATGGGAATGAAAAATTGCGCCCCTATATGAAACATTACCCCTATACCCCCTCGCAGGTCAGGGTAAAAATCGAGTTCCAGCCCGACCCTTATTTTGGTTTTACCGATGGGTCTTTATGCTCTGTCTCTCAAGAAAATAACAAGCTGCAATACTATGTTTCACACGTGGAAAAAGGCAACGGTTGGCTCTTGGGGCCTTTCTTCTTAAGTGAGGAGCCCTATGACGAGGCCCAGAGACTTATCCTCCAGAAACCCAAATCCAGTTTCCTAAGACGGTGGATGGAGTAGGCTGCGGACGCGGTAAACGGGGACGGGCTTGTCGAAGCCTTTGAGGGTGAGAGGGAGGACAGCTTCAGTGACGACCTCTGCCTTCACCTCTTCGAGGGTGTCTTGGGAGATAAGGATCTCCATGCCGCGGGCAGCGCTGCAGAGGCGGGCGGCGAGGTTGACATTGCTCCCGATGACGGTGTAGTTGAGCCGGTTCTCTGCGCCCATATTTCCTGCAAGCATCGTTCCTGTGTGGATGCCAATGCCGATCTCGATGGGAAAGGTGCCTTGCAAGGTGCGCTCTTGGTTCCAGGCGGAAATGATAGAGAGCATTTCTAAGGCGCTGAGGATCGCGTGGAGCGAGTCCTTGCCATGGGATAGGGGCGCTCCGAAAAGGGCCATCACCTCATCGCCGACGTATTTGTCGATGACACCATGATGTCGATCGACGATAGAGGAGAGTTTTGTCATGCAGACGTTGAGGAGATCGATCACCTCGCTAGCGGGCAGGTGCTGGGTCATGTGAGTGAAGTGACGGATGTCTGCGAAGAGCACGGTGACTTTTTTTTCTTCCCCTCCTAAATGGACGTTGCCCTTGAGGATCTCTTGCGCAATCTCTGGGGAGACGACTTTGTTGAGCACCCCTTTCATCTTCTCCTTTTCTCGCAGGTCTATGATCATCTCAGAAAAGGCATTGTGAAGCAGCGCGATCTCATCTTTGCCCTTTAGCGGGATCCGATTCAGCTGGATCTGATCAAAATGCCCATCAGCCACATGCCCCGTAGCCTCTGCAAGCTCTATGATAGGCTTTGTGATCTTCTTAGAGATTCGATGGAGCAGGATCAACATAATGAGAAGCGCAATCAATCCTGTCATGCGGATATTAAATACAATCGCTGCCGACACCTCCTTAGCTCCACTTTCAAGGTCGTCGAGAAAAGCAAACTCTTTCGCTTCGGGATTTAATAAAATGAGGTGCACATCGAGCTGGGGAAGAGGCGTCAGATGACTATAAAAATAGTTCTGTCCCTGCCAAGGGATCAGCCCTGATGTGGAAGAGAGCATCTTGGCGAGGAAGGGGTCTAGTTGTGCTTCTGCGGGAATCTTTTCTCCCCCCTCTTGGTAAGTGCTAAAAATCTTCTTGTCATGAACAAGAAGTGTCGTCTGTCGGAATACGGGAAGCCATTGCCTTAGCAACTCATCGACATCGATGCCGAGTGTGAGATACCCCTTCTTTTCTGTAGAGCCCATCTCAACGACAAATTGCGCTGTATTGCCTAAAAAAAGACCCTCTTTTAGAGGGATCACCGCAAGGGAAGAGGCCAGCCCCGACCCCGTCTCTTTTGCAGCATGCGCCTTATAATAGAGAGCATCGTCAAAGACAGCAGAAGGAAGCAACATCCCCGCTTCCTTTATCGCTATCCCCCGCTCATGATCCTGGGAAAATATGGCAATCGATGAGGGCGCGGGGAAGGTGAATAGCTCTTTTCCAAAGACGCCACTATTAAAAAAAGCCACCCAGATCCACAACAGATCCACCTGAGTGAACTGCATCGTCTCCTTCTCTAGAGCCGTCCCCTCATAGGGGGCCTCTGGAGCTTGAGGCTTTAGCGCAGGCGGTGTTAATGTGTGGTCAAGAAGCGCTTCTTGCGCTTTGGAAAAACTCTTCGCAAAGGCTTGCACATCGAACGCATACCCCTCTGTCCACTTTACAGGAATGGAGGGCCAGGTGGCCTGCATCGGCAGGGGAACTTTCGATGCACACATCTGCTGCACATCAAACAAAAAAACAACAACGGGAACTTCTCCGGGAATCGTCTCAACCACCTCTTGCATCGAAGGAGGAGCCGCTTCTTTCTTGAGGAAATAGGGGACCCTAATCCCTAGGTAAGGAGGAAGGGAGGGGTCGCAATAGACCCAAAAAAGGTCTTCTGTGATTTTCATCTGAGCCGTTTGTGCGACATCACCCGCCTGAGGCTGTAAGGTAGCGAGCGAGCGGCTATCTGCCGTATTTTGCAAAAACTCGATCCATTTGTACTCCAGCAGCAAATTGGCGCAATCTCCCCACGTTCCCTCTTTGAGGTTGGAACTTGTCGGGGCAAAACGCAGCGCCTGAGGGGAAAACCTCAAAATATTACTGAGTACCGCATCGATCTTCACCTCCTGCTCTGCAATCGACCCTTCTACAAAATGTTGCATTGCAAGCCGACGTTGCTCGCTGAGCTTTTCTATGTTAACTCTCATAGCATCAATTGCTTGCGATAATTCCTTCGCAATAGCCCTATTTTCTAAAACAGAGGAAATCGCGGCAATAAGCACAAATAAGCCACTGACCCACAAGAACAAACGGTAGCGCAAACCCATAAAAATCAAGCAATTAAAGAGTTAAAATATTACTTATCATATTACGGGAAAATAAGCAAAAAATAGTTGATAATTAGCTGTAGTTTGTTTAAAATAGGGGGTATTAATTCAGGTATAATATGAATATTATTGGGCCCAATTGGGCTGGGCGGAAAAAAGAAGATTTAGAAGCTCTCAGCAAAGATTACTCCCACCCTGCCCACGAGCGGATAGGGGCTCTATTCTCCCTTGTCCTGCAATCACTGGAGAGCCCAGAAGAGTTAAGGAAATACTTAAGTGCGCTCGGAGTTCATCCCAACGACACTTCTGCTCAAAGGGCACTCCTCCCCCTTTTAAAAGAACGCTTTCGCATCAATTACGATGCAAATCACACCGTTTTTTACCTTAAAAAGGGAAAAGAGACTGTCGGCGTTTTTAAAATAGGGAGAAAACGCGCTTCTATAGAGCTTCTCGCAAGACAAATAGGGCTTTTAACAGGTTTATCCAACCATCTCATCCCCGGCCTCTTTTGCGCGATAGAAAACTTTAAAATAAGCGATGAACCCCAAGAAGAGGCCCTATGGAATGGTCTTGTTAAAGTCTACACTCAAGAAGAGCTTGATAGAGAAAAAACACAGCGCGTTGTGATCGGCATTTTGCAACCTTTTTTACCCAAAAGAGAAAGAACTTCTCTCTATGAATATACCCTCATGACGCTTACGGCTCTAGTGATCGGACTTCGGGATGGAAAATCGGATGGCTATTGCGGCAGCACCCTATTTGACATAGAAGACGCCTTTCCCATCTATATCGATCCCCCCGAAGGGGGGCGCAACTCTGTTGCAGCAACAGATCTTCCCTATCTAGCAGAAGATGAGAGAACGACTCAGCTTTTAAGCGAGAAAGAAGTTCTCCAATTACAAGAAATTGTAAGGGGGTGGGATCTAGAAGTAATATTGGGATATTTGAGCCAAGCCTTCATCGACCATGCAGATACTATTTCTGAAGGGAGAAGTGCTAGCGAGGTGATCTTCTATGATGAAGGGGGGAATGCCGTTTGTCTTGAACCCCAAGTTTCCCACTTTGTCAATGGGAGTCTTAATCATTGGGAAGGGTGCGACCGCCTCTGCCTCTTTCCTTCCCAAGTAGAAGCGACAAGAGTGCGTTTGATGCGCGCAAGAGACTTCATTTTAAGTCGCCAAAGTTTTACTCCTTTAGATTTAGTCTTCTCTGTAGATCCTTGGGCACAACAATTGTCTACAGCCATTGCCTCTTCCCCTACAAAATCTAGAGCCGTAAGGGAGTGTGGCTCTGTCGATCCTTTGGGACTCCTTTCGGCCAGTCGATGTACTCCTATGGAGGCAGACCTCTTGAACTGCATTTTTACTCCCCCCGGTACCACTGTTGGAGAACCCACCCCTCAAACAGAGACCCCACTTTATGATTCCTTTACAGAGATAGAACAAAGCTGCTTCCCAGGGCCTAAATAACGAAAGGGGACCAGCGCAAAGTTCACTAGGATAAATACATAAAATGTCCACAAACTCCCTGTGATCATCAGGGCGCTCACAAAAGACACTAGCAGGGTATAAGAGTAGCCTTTGATCAGGTCTTTAGATAGGCGCACATGCTCTTTGATCTTTTCATCTGCGAATTTAAGGATAAACCCAAATAACCAACCAAAAAGGGCGACCCCAAAAAAGCCAAAATTAAAAAAGGCCTCTCCAAAAAGACCTGGCCTTAACCCCGGCATCACCATCGAGTCAAATCCCACCCATTGGTTTGTCACCATCGCCATCCCCCACTCCTCGCGCAGAGGAATTAGAGCCCGAGGAATAAACGAAAGTAACGCCGCCACATACGTCTTCCCATAGAGAAATTCCCCATCCCAATAGGCAAGAAGACACGCAAAATCGCGCGTGTCGGAAAAATTATTCCCGTACAGGTAATAGAGAAAACCCTTCTGAATTGCGATCTGCGGGTCAAACTCCCCCTCTCGCATGTTTCCAATAAATACCGCTGCTACAAAGAAGAGGAGTAAATAGAGACTGAATTTGAGAAGACTCCCCCTTCCCTCTCGGTACAAAGCCCTATATAAGAGCAGTTGCAATAGTCCCACAAAGATAAGCCCCCGCACCCCCGAAAAAAGGGCGATGACCAGCATCAAAATAAAGAGCCCAATTTCACTCCTCTTCTTGATCTGCGCTGCTCTCAAAGAGAAAAAGGTAAAAAAGATGAGCGCCAAAGAGAACATCGCATTAAATACAGGTCTCAATAGATCGTTCGAGAGAAACAACGCCCGGCCATGGAAGTAGTTCCCCTGTGAGAACTGGATTCCCAATAAAGACAGCCCCATGAGGATAACGACAAAAGAGAGGGTTAAAAATGCAGCACGGCTCTTCACATTCAGCTCGATGAGATGAGGGAGAAATCTTCCTAAGGTGAAAGGACCGAGCCGCGAACGGATGAGCTGGTGCGATAGGCGCCCAAGCCATAAAAAAAGG
>JAHFTN010000096.1 GCA_023269365.1 Chlamydiota bacterium
CAATTCAAGTTGATTCGGGCGTCAGTGCGATTTATAGCGGCAACCTCACAGGTCCAGGGCCTTTTTCTTGTACCGGAGGAGGAACACTTACCCTCTCAGGAGCTAATACGTATGGGGGAATCACAACCATCGGACCTAATGCTACGCTTGTAGTTGATGAGAGCAATTCGTTGGGATCGGCAGCTGTTGTGGATTTAGGGAGTTTAATATTTAGTCTTTCTTCTGACACCATTTCCAACGCCATTTCAGGCTCTGGCAGTATTACTCTGAATGGGACGGGCACATTTAGTTTTACAAATATCCCCAACACATATTCCGGGGGAACAATCGTCTCTCAAGGGACCCTTGAGGTAAGCAACTTTTTAGCTCTTGGCTCTGGCACTATCAGCCTTAACGCAGGAGCTGCCCTGGAAGTGACGACGACAGCGAGTTCTACTTTACCTATCGCGATCGGCATAGCCCAAGCTACTATCGAGGTGGATAGTGGCGTCAATTTTAGTTATTCAGGTTCCATTACAAGCCTCACAAATTCTTCTCTATCATTGATCGGAACGGGCACTCTTACTTTTGCAGGCAGCAATAGCTCTTCGGGGACCGCCACGTTAGGAGATGGATTCCATCTCGCCCTAGACGGGGGCTCTTTTGTGGGGCCCGTTGCCGTGAGCTCTGGAGCTGAGCTCCGTGGGCACGGTTCTGTAGGACCACTTACAAATGAGGGACAACTCGTTTTACATCCTGTAAGTTTTTCCGGGGGAGTTACCCTCGAAGTCACGGGGGATTACAGGCAAGATTCTGCAGGAACCCTTCAGGTGGGCATCCGAGGGACAGGGGAGAGGACGCTCCTTAACGTAAGTCAAACGGCGCATCTAGATGGGGAGTTAGTCGTCACAGATTCTCCTCTCGAAGCGTATGCGTTTGATCAGAGGTACAAAATCGTCACCGCTGTCAATGACATTATCACCGAGTTTGCTACAGAGAGTTTACCTGCAGTACCGCAGCTTGCTGTCTTTTATAACATCGATCCCAGTGTGGTTCTTGCGGTGACTTCTCAGTCGGTGCTTGTGGGAGCGCACGTCTTTCATCACAATCCCCAGCAGGTGCTGCATAACTTACAAGAGATCATACACACCCCTGACTCAGATCTTGTCAACGTGATTAGCGATATGAGCTCTTTCGATTCAGAAGAGCTCACCCAAGCTCTAGATCAGCTCCATCCCGCTCAATTTGGCGCTTTTGATCTTGTCAATGTCAACACGGACGGCATGGTTACAAAGATTTTTGCAAGCCACCTTGCAGAAGAATGTTGCGACCATCTCAATACTCCGTGTGGCTGCTCTAATGTGAGTGTATGGATACATCCTTTTGGGTATCTTTTAAATCAAGAGCGTATCGGAGAACAACTCGGTTTTTGGGCCAATGCAAAAGGGGTCGTTGCAGGACTCAATTTCTGCTCTAAAAAAGGGCTCCTCATGGGGGTCGGGGCGGCTTTTAGTTCTACAGACCTCACATGGCATCACAACCGAGGCCATGGCAGTATGGATAAGGCCACTGTCGGGATCTATGCCGATTACACTCGCAACGCCTTTTCAATAGAAGCCTCCCTTTCTGGGGGGTTAGATGTATTTACAGCTGTGCGTAAAATCCATTTCGGAGATTTAACCCGTCATGCACACCACCAAAAGGGGGGGTATGATCTGACGGCACACCTCGGAAGCGGTTATGAGATCGAGATGAGAAAATTTTACTTGCAGCCCTTTGTAGATCTCGATTATTTCAATCTCTATCAGAAAGGGTTTACAGAAGGGGGTGCAGACTCTTTAAACCTCACTGTCAATGGGCACCATGCCAATATGCTCCGCTCTGAGGCGGGATTAAGCTTGACCCACAGCTATAAGATGGGTAACGGGGGGTGCTTTTCTCCCAAGATCTGGCTTAGCGGCATCAATGAAGCTTATCTCATTAAGAAACACTACATAGCCCGTTTTATAGGGGAGAACCCGTTCTATGAGGTCAGGACTTTTAGCAATCCGATCACCCTCCTATCGCCCGGTGTCGATTTGAGCTTTACTTGGGGAGTTGGGCTGAGCTTTTCTGTGCGCTACAGCGCTGAGCTCAACCATGAGATTGTGACGAACAAGCTAGACAGTCGACTCGAGTGGTTTTTTTAACGAGTGGTGACAAAGACTTTGCCAGCAGCGTCGACAAGGATCGAATTTTCTGCCTGAGCGACCCATCCTTTTGTTTCTTCGATGAGAGGGGGATACCCTGTAATCACTCCCGCATCGCGCAGCGCTTGTATAGCTTCCTTGGTTTGCGCAGGATTTTCACTGACTTTAAGAAGGTCGTGAATCGAGAAGGGAAGCCCCTTAAAGGTTTGTATTTTGTCTACCAAAGAGCGCTCCAGAGAAGAGGTGAGGGGTTTTTCCTTTACGAAAGAAAAAATCGTCGCTGTTCCCCCTTCGTGTATCAGTCCTTTGCCGCTTGTCGCAAAAGGCTCGATGGCAAAGGTCATCCCCGGCTGGACAACTCCCTTAGATCGATCTTCGTAATTGGGGATGAGGGGAGGGGTATGGACCCGATAAAAACCCAACCCATGGCCACAGAGGTTTCTTATCGGCTGCAATCCAAACGACAGGATGGTGGTCTCAACTACTTTACCGATCTCTCGAAGGGGAAGCCCTACCTTAATAATTTTTTCCGCATTCAGAAGAGCCGCTTCTGCGGCGTCGATGATGTGTTGATGGCGACCGGATAGATCGATACTCACAGCACAATCCCCAATAGCTCCGTTAAAACAGACTCCCACATCGAGTTTGACGAGTTGATCGGAAAAGAGAAGATCTTCTTCTGGCTGGGGCAGGAAATGAGCGGCGACCTCATTAAACGCAATCTGGGGAGGGAAGGCGGCAATGGCGCCGAGATCCACAATTTTTTGCTGGATTTGTTCGATGACGCCGTTGTAAGAAGCTCCCTTTTGAATTAAGGTCTTCCCGAAGGCGCGCACCTCTTTCGCAATGGCTCCCGCTCGAATGAAATTTTGTTTATAAGATTCTTTCATGGGAAACAGTGTATCAGAAATTTCAAGAGTTGGCAACACCTGCCATTGATTCACTGAGGGCGGACCTGTCATTGACTAGATGGATCACCCCTTCTCTTAGCTGATGGGTTCCAAAATTAATGAGTAGCCCCGACTTCAAGCCTGTCATGCGTAGGTAGGTCATGAGTTGAGCTTGGTAAAAAGGGAAGATTTTTTCTGTCGCCTTCACTTCAATAATGATCATCCCCTCTATGAGAATATCTAAAAATAGCGGCTCGCGGATGGGGACTCCCTTATAGAGAACGGGGATCGGCAGCTGCCGCTGGTAGCGCACTCTTTTCAAAGTCAGCTCATGGCAAAGAGCCGACTCGTACACAGTTTCCAATAGCCCAGGCCCTCCTAGGTTGATGTGGACATCGAGTGCTGCATCTATAATCTTTTGATACAATTCTTTATCCATATAGGAACCTCTTTGGTTGAATCGGTAAAATCTAGCACAGAATAGACAAGTCATAAAGAGAAATTTTTAGTTATGACGCAAATTTGCGTCATGATTAGAAAATAAAATTTATAACATTTTCATTGTAAATGAATTAGGAATTCATGAAGTGGCTTTTAAAAGGCTGCGGATTTCTCAGGACACCTGCAAAGTCCTTGTGACGTGCCCTCTTTAAAACAGGGAGAAAAATAACAAGATATTAGGATGGACAGGATGAGAAAAAAGGTAAAAAATTTCCCGATTTTCTCATCCTGTCCATCCTAATATCTTGTTATTTTTCTTAAATTTGCAAGGTTAGTCTTGAAAGACTTTGCAGGTGTCCTGGCGGATTTCTGATTTTGCAAAAAAGGCCACAAGCTGGGCTCTGTTTTCTTTTTGCAGAGAAGAGAGGGGCAGGCGACAGGGGCCTGCCGGCAGGCCGCAGTGGTGCATCGCTTCTTTGATGGGGATCGGGTTTGTTTCGATAAGAGCTAAGCGGAAAAAAGGGAGGAGTTGTTCATGCCATTTTCTCGCATCACTAAATTTCCCTTCGAGGGCTGCATGGACCAGTTCTCCCATTTCATAGGGAAAGAGGTTACTTACAATGGAGATGATGCCGCCAGCGCCAAGCGCCATCATAGGTAGGGTGAGGCTGTCGTCTCCTGAGAGCACACTAAAGTGGGGGAATTGCCTCTGAACGGTATGGAGGACATCCGCGACTTGATCGAGATTGGAGGAAGCCTCTTTCACTCCTGCTATGTGAGAAAGCGCTGCTAATTGTAGGAGTGTGGGCGTCTCGATGTTAACCCCTGTTCTTCCCTGGTGATTATAGATTAAAACGGGTAGGTCGACAGCTTCTGTAATTGCTTTAAAATGTTGAAAAATTCCGGCTTGGGTGGGTTTGTTGTAGTAGGGAGTGACGATGAGCGCAAGGTCTGCGCCCAGCTCCTTGGCTTCTTGTGTCTGCTCGATTGTGACGGCAGTCGAATTACTGCCCGTTCCTGCAATGACGAGGAGGTGGCCTTGGGCTTCTTCAATCCCTATTTGTAAAATTCTTCTTTTTTCCTCGCGCGTTAGCGTAGAGGCTTCCCCTGTGGAGCCGAGAAATACAAGACCTGTAACACGCGCTTCGATCTGCCGCCTTATGTTTTTGCGCAACCCTTCTTCATCGAGTTTTCCCTGTAGAAAGGGGGTGATCATCGCTGTAAATACACCTTCAAGACGCATAGAGAACTCCTCGAATAAAATCGTCAATAGTATAAAAACCTTGTTTTCCCTGCAGCCAGTTTGCTGCCGTGAGAGCCCCTTTGGCATAGCCCTGTCTTGTCTTGGCTGTATGCTGTAAAGAGATCGTGTCAAAAATAGAGTCGAAGAGCACGGTGTGCTCTCCTAGGGTAGAGCCTTGTCGCAAAGAGCTGAACTCTACTTGCTTCAGCTTCGTTTCTAATAGCGCCTTAATGGCAAGAGCCGTTCCAGAGGGGGCGTCTTGCTTTTGAGCATGGTGCACCTCGTGTCCAGTAACGCCATAGTCTCCAAAAGAAGAAAACAGGGAAGCGCTCGTTTTAAGAAGTTCTAAAAAGAGGAGGACCCCCAGCGAAAAATTGGGAGAAAAAAGGGCGCCGATCTGTGCCTGTTCAATAGCAGTTTTGACTTGAGGAAGCTGTTCTACCCATCCTGTGGTCCCGATGACAAGGTTGGTGTGGGTCTTTGCGCAGCAGAGCACATTGTTTATCACAGCTTCTTTTGTGGAAAAGTCGAGGGCGACATCGGCCTGCGCGAGAGTGTCTAGGGGGTGTTGCTGTGAAGTAAATACCCCCACAATTTCATCTCCCCTTTCTAAGGCGGCAAGTTCTATGAGTTTTCCCATTTTTCCGTAGCCAAAAAGAGCAATTTTCATAGCAAGCTTCCTCTACGATTTAACATCGATCCAGATGTCGCGCGTCTCTTTTTCGGGAAGGACGCTGCGGATCAGGTGGTAGCGTTTAAAATCGTCTTTTGTAGAGAGTAGCAAGCTAGCAGCATCTTTGTCTAGGAGAAGCTCTGGGAGAGCATGGGTCGTCGCGGGAAAGAGAAATTGGGATTTGAAGTGGGCGACGACAGATTCTTTGCTACAGAGGTGGTTGATGAATTGGAAGACGAGATCTTCTTTAGTAGAGGGTTTGGGGATGCAAAAATTTTCAATCACCATGAAGGTCCCTTCTTTAGGAATAACGAATTTTACAAAGTCGCAAAATTGTTTGGCGCGCCAGATGTAAGAAGTGGAGGCGAGGACAAGAGAGACGTTGCGCGTAGCGAGGAAATAATCGGCTCTAA
>JAHFTN010000008.1 GCA_023269365.1 Chlamydiota bacterium
CACGAAAGAAAAATTTTGGGAGATGGAAACTGCTTTTTTTCCGCTTTTCTTGTGCAATTTTTAGAGGTCGCATTAAAAGAAAATAGATTAATCATGTATATAAATGCAATTAAAAATGATAAGACAATAACACATCAATTAAAAACAAGAATTCTATTTTCATTAAATTGTATAAACAAACGCCCTCGTACCCTTGAACACGTCTTAAATGACCCCTGTCAAATACTACCCCTCATCTATTATTTAAAACACATGGCCGCCTCTGTAATTAAAAAAGACGAAGACTTCCTCATGGCAATTAGAATCAATGATCTCTCTGAAGAAGAGGCTTTAAAAGGAGATGAAAGCTTAGAAGTATTATTAGAAACAAAAGTGCTGCGCATGGGAATGGAAGCAACTGAGCCTCTTATCAACGCACTCTGTAAAGCGCTTGATTTTCCCATTTCTATTATTTTGCCTGGTAGGGACCCCCTATCTATCGAAGGTAAGCAGAGAAATGCAAATTCAAAAGCCTTTTTACTTCTAAAAGACGGCCACTACTCTGTTATTTACCCAGCCAGCCAGCCAAAAACTTCTATAGCCCCCTCAGAAAAAGCAATCATTCCCCATAAAAACCCAACAGGGCCAAAGCCTATACAGACCTCTTATTTTCAACTTTTCTCTCGGCCCTTCCTATGGATTTGGTCTATATTGCGTTCACTTTTCTCCTAGACTCCAATCAATAGGGGCTTTCCCTTGTGCCTCTAATGCCCGGTTCACTTTAGAAAAATGTCCACATCCCAAAAACCCTTGATAAGCAGAAAGGGGGGAGGGGTGGGGCGCCGTTAAAATCGTGTGAAGGGTTTCTTTCCCTTTTAAAATTAAGGCAAGTTTTTTTTGTGCAGCTTTCCCCCATAAAACGAAGACCAGGGGATCTTCCCTCTGTACGAGTTTTTCTATGACAGCGTCTGTAAACTGCTCCCATCCCTTCCCCGAGTGGGATTGAGCCTGTCTTGCCCTCACAGTTAACACCGTATTGAGCAAAAAAACCCCTTGCTCAGCCCAAGGGATTAAACACCCCTGCTTCGAAGAGGGGATTTGCAAATCTCTTTTAAGTTCTAAAAAAATATTTACAAGAGAAGGGGGCGGTGCAATCCCAGGCGGAACACTAAAACAAAGTCCATGAGCCTGATTAGGTCCATGGTAGGGATCTTGCCCTATAATTACCACTTTAACCCTTTCAAAGAGAGTATATGAAAAGGCATTAAAAATAAGATTTAACGGAGGATAAACTTCTCCCTTTTCACTGCGCAAAAACTGCTGCAGAGCGATAAAATAGGGTTTGCTAAACTCAGGGGCAAGTAAGCGTTGCCAAGAATCTTTCATTTCAAAAACCGGTATTCCATTGACAGAAACCACTCTAAACCCCTACGATTTTTCTTTCGAGTATTTAATTTCTGGAAAAAGACCTATGAAAGACCTCGCTGAAAATAATCTCGTCCGATTTAAAAATATTTCCAAGAAAAAAGAGGCAATCTACGCCAATTTTAAGGTCAAAGGAGTGAAGGGAGGAGTTAACTTTCATGCCTCAATCACAGTCGACATCTCCGCAGCAGAGGTCCATGCAGGGGATGTGCTGGAAAAAATTATTGAAGAGTGCGCGCGCATCGGCGTTAAAGAATTTAAGCGCGCCGAATTTCAATTCGAAGGTCTTACTACGATCTAATCTGGGTGTAGCGCAGCTTGGCTAGCGCACAAGCATGGGGTGCTTGGGGTCGGAGGTTCAAATCCTCTCACCCAGATTCTTTTTCACTAAAAATAACTTGTAAAATCTTGTTCTAGTGGGTAGCTCCCCTTAATTCCCAGGACATCTGCAAAGTCCTTGTGACTTGCCCTCTTTAAAACAGAGAGAAAAATAACAAGATATTAGGATGGACAGGATGGAAAAAAGGTAAAAAATTTCCCGATTCTCTCATCCTGTCCATCCTAATATCTTGTTATTTTTCTTAAATTTGCAAGGTTAGTCTTGAAAGACTTTGCAGGTGTCCTGAGCTCCCCTTAATTCCTGGTTGTTAATCCTAAAAAATGGCAAGCAAAAGAGGTTATGCAAGAGGTCTAATGTGGAAAACTTGATCAAAATCCATAACAATACTCTGTTCATAAAAGGAAGGTTGTCGAAAACCCCCTCCTTTATAAGAAGGCTATCCACAAACTGTGAACACTCGAATTTCATAGAAGAAAACTCCTCCTTATCAACACTTCCACAGCATAAGAAGAAGAAGAGAATTCTATATATACTTATACTCAAAGAAAATAGAGCTATACCCCAACAACTTCAAACGTGGGTTTTCCTCAAGGAATTGCCCTGAATTTGATCCAGGAGAAGTCGACATCGAAGCAGCTCAACTCGAATGAGTTGAGCGATGCAGAGGGGACCAAATTCAGTGGCTAACGACGCTGAGGAAAGCCCACGTTTGAAGTTGTTGGGGTATATAGCTCCAAAATTCAAAAAAATTTATCGATTTAAAAATTTTTCCTTTAGAATATCCTTGGAATTCCCTAAAATACGTCTCTTACTTTAGGTAGCATTATGGGAAGGCCTCTTTTTTCTTTAGAAAACTATGTTCATCGCAACTTGTTTTCTGAATGTATTTATCCTTGGGATGCGTTAAAACGTTTAGATGTCTATCTCCGCTCTTTAAAGGGACTTAAACCCATCGATCCTGTCCTTTTTCCTCAAACCTATTTAGTCAACGCCGAATCGATTTTTATAGATGAAGGAACCGTAATAGAACCTGGCGCCTACATCCAAGGACCGTGTGTCATTGGCAAACGCTGTCAAATTCGCCACGGAGCTTACCTTCGAGGGGGTGTTTTAATGGGGGATGAGTGTGTAGTGGGACATGCGACTGAAGTGAAGCATTCGATCCTCTTAAACTATGTAGCTGCAGCCCATTTTAATTATGTCGGAGATTCTATTTTGGGAAATCATGTTAATTTAGGTGCTGGGGTAAAGTGTGCTAATGTTAAAATTAATTCTGGATCTGTTTTTGTGCATTGGGAAAACAGAAAAGTGGATACGGGGCTTTTGAAATTGGGGGCTCTTATTGCCGATGGGGTTCGTCTCGGATGCAACTGCGTTACTAACCCAGGAACTATTTTAGGAAGGGATTCAATTTGTTATCCAGCCTTGAGTATTCATGGCCAAGTCCCCGAAAAAGGGGTAGTGAGATCTATACACAAACAACTTCAAACGTCGGTTTTCCTCAAAGAGTTGCCCTGAATTTGGTCCAGGAGAAGCCGACATCGAAGCAGCTTAACTCGAATGAGTTGGGTGATGCAGAGGGGACCAAAATCAGTGGCTAGATGACGCCGAGGAAAACCGATGTTTGAAGTGGTTTGGGTATAAAATGAAAAATTGCGTGGAGTAGAAAATGGCATTGCAAGCAACCTGTGTAAAACCGATCAAACCATCTAAGTTTGAACATTCCCATTTTTTTTTCCATCGGGATAGAATTGAACAAGAGATTGCAAGGAGCATCCTTTTTTTTGGAGAGAAGACAAAATTGCGCGATGCCTGTGAGTATGCTTTGACGACGGGAGGAAAGCGGTTTCGCCCTCTCATCGTCATTTTAATTGCAGAGGCTTTAGGAAATAATCTCAACGTGTATGAGTCGGCGTTGGCGGTCGAGTTTTTCCATACAGCGTCTCTCATCGCCGATGATTTGCCCTGCATGGATAACGATGATGAGCGCCGAGAAAAGCCCTCGCTTCATAAAGTTTACGGAGAGGCGATCGCTCTTCTTGCGAGCTATTCTCTTATCACCGCCGCTTTTGAGAAGATCCATTCCAACGCGAAAGTGATGCAAGAAGCTGTTCCTCCTTTTTGTCATTTTAGCGACCGTGCCTGTACTTTGGCTTTGGAGTCGGCGACCCATTGTTCGGGGATTTTAGGGGCTACGGGAGGGCAATTCCTCGACCTCTTCCCGCCCAATCAAAATTTGGAAACGGTAAAACAAGTCATTTACAAAAAAACGGTGACCCTATTTGAGGTGGCATTTGTGTTGGGTTGGGTATTTGGCGGAGGCGATGTGAGTCAGCTGGATAAACTCAAAAAAGCGGCCTACCATTTTGGAATGGCGTTCCAAATTGCAGACGACTTAGGGGACTTGCTTCAAGATGAAAAAAAACAAAGGGAAATTAGCATCGCTCGCCTGATTGGCAAAGAGCGGGGGCTTTTGCTCTTCGAAGAGGAGATGCGCCATTTCCGCAAAGAGCTCCAAGAGCTCCATATCTTGATCCCTTCTTTTGAAAAAATGTGCGATATCCTAACGAGATACGCGATTGAAAATGTGAAATCCCTATAAAGAAGATCTGGGTATATATACCCAGATCTCCATCGAAGGGCATTAAACTTCAGCAAGCTCATTTACTGGGGCTGTTTCCTTCACAGGAAGGGGCTTTCCTTCTGCGATCTTTGCAAAGATCGCCTTTTCGATCTCTTCGACAAGAGCGGGGTGTTTTTTCAACTCTTCGCGAGCAGCTTCTCTTCCCTGACCTAGCCGTGTTGTCTTATAATTGAACCAGGTGCCTTTTTTCTCGATGATGGCAAGATCGACGCCCAAATCCAGGATCGAGCCGAGGCGAGAGATCCCTTCGTTGAAGAGGATATCGAATTCAGCGACTTGAAAGGGAGGGGCCATTTTATTTTTTACAACTTTTACTTTTACGCGGTTGCCGACGTCGGTATTGTCAGGGCCCTTGATCCCCCCGATCCTGCGGATATCCATCCGGATCGAGGCATAGAATTTAAGAGCTCTTCCCCCCGTTGTCGTCTCTGGATTGCCGAACATCACACCGATCTTTTCACGGATCTGGTTAATAAAAATAGCGCAGGTGTTGCTCTTAGAAAGAGAGGCAGTTAACTTTCTTAGCGCCTGTGACATCATACGCGCTTGGAGTCCCATGAAAGAGTCGCCGATGTCCCCTTCGAGCTCGTTTTTAGGAACGAGAGCTGCTACAGAATCGATGACGATGACATCAATCGCATTGGACCTTGCGAGCATCTCTGCAATATTTAAAGCCTCTTCTCCCGAGTCGGGTTGAGAGATGAGGAGCTCGTCTAAGTTAACCCCGATTTTAGAAGCGTAGGAAGGATCTAGGGCATGCTCTGCGTCAATGTAAGCTGCAACGCCCCCATTTCTCTGAGCATTGGCTACGATATGGGTTGCTAGAGTCGATTTACCTGAAGATTCAGGCCCGAAAATCTCGACGATACGTCCCCGTGGAACACCTCCGACGCCGAGTGCTAAATCCAAGGTGATGGCGCCTGTCTTAACGACGCTGATTTCTCTTGCAGCCGAGTGTTTTCCCAAAGACATAATCGAGCCATCTCCAAACTGTTTCTCGATTTGGGCAATGGCAGCTTCCAATGCTTTTTTCTTGGCTGAATCGTTCTGATTGCTCATAGAGAGTATCCTCTTGTGTAGGGGGTTATTTTTTTCGTATTGTAATGGGTTTTGCCTTTATACCCAATGGACAAAATAAATGATAAGGAGTAGATCAGAGGAAACGGAGGGAGGAAATGATTCTAGCAGGAGATATCGGGGGGACAAAGGTCAGGCTTGCTTGTTTCGATGGGAGGGGGAAAGTAGTGAGGGAAGAGAAGTTTGCAAGTCGAGAGTTTAGGGATTTTAAGGAAATTTTAGACAGGTTTATTAAAAAAGAAGATGCGATTTCGTCTGCTTGTTTTGGGATCGCAGGGCCTGTATGCGATAGGAAATGCAAAGCGACAAATTTGCCTTGGGAGGTGTCTGCTCTGGACTTGGAGGCGAGTTGCAAAATCCCTCGCGTCGATTTGATCAACGATTTAGAAGCCAATGCATGGGGCCTTAGATCTCTTTCTAAAGAGGAATTTTTTGTCGTAAATGAGGGGAAGGTGCAAGAGGGAAATCAGGCGCTCATCGCAGCGGGAACGGGCTTGGGAGAGGCCGGGTTGTATTGGGACGGAAAGCAGCACCATCCTTTTGCCTGCGAGGGGGGACATACCGATTTGGGAGCGACCCACACAGAGGAGTTAGCTTTACTTTCCCACCTTATAGCCGAATATGGACATGTCTCTTATGAGAGGGTGGTCTCAGGTCCTGGACTCTATGAGCTTTACAGATTTCTTATCGATACAAAAAGAGAAAAGGAGGATAGGAAGATTGCGGAGAGGATGAAGACAGAAGACCCCCCCCTTGTCATTACAGAGCAAGGGGTCGGTGGAGGATGTCTTGTCTGCTCTCGCGTATGCAGGATGTTTTTGTCTCTCTATGGAAGTGAATCGGGGAATTTAGCTTTAAAATTTTTTGCCCTCGGCGGCGTTTTTATCGGAGGAGGGATTGCTCCTCGGCTGGTCTCCCTTTTTAAAGAAGGAGAATTTATGAGAGCCTTTCTCAATAAAGGAAGATTTGCCTCTCTTCTCTCCAAGATCCCTGTGAAAATTGTCCTCAACGATAAAGCAGCTCTTTTAGGAGCTTTTGCTTATGCAAGAGACAAGAAATGAATAAGGAAGAAGCTCGATTACAAGAAAAAAGTTCAGGAAGTGTGCCTCCTTGGCAAAAGTGGGGCCCTTTCGTCTCTGAGCGCTCATGGGGATCCGTGCGAGAAGACTATAGCGCAGATGGAAACGCTTGGAACTATTTCCCTTTTGATTTGGCGCATAAAAAAGCTTACAGATGGGGAGAGGATGGGATCGCAGGGTGGTGTGATCGGTATCAAGTATTGACCTTTGCTCCCGCATTCTGGAATGGGAAAGATCCCCTACTCAAAGAGAGGTTATTTGGCCTCAATTCATGGGAAGGAAACCATGGAGAAGATGTCAAAGAGTGTTACTATTACTTAGATGGAATCCCCACCCATTCTTATATGAAGTACTTGTATAAGTACCCCCACGCAGAATTTCCCTACGCAAAGCTAAAAGAAGAAAACCAGAAGAGAGGCGCAGCAGATCCAGAGTATGAACTTGTAGATACCGGCATTTTTGAGAACAACCGCTATTTCGATATTTTTATTGAGTATGCCAAAGCCTCTGCTGAAGATATTTGTATTAAAATCGAGGTGTGTAATCGCTCAGAAGAAGAGGCTCCTTTGCATCTCCTAGCGCAGTTGTGGTTTCGAAATCAGTGGGCATGGAAAGAGATCAGGGGGTGTGTTCCTAAGATTGTAGAAGAGGAAGGAGCTCTGTTAGCAGATGATACCCACATGGAAGAGATTGAAAATTTAGGATTTAATTACAAATTAGGCCCTAGATATCTCTTTGGATCTCCTGGCGCAGAACTTCTCTTTACTGACAATGAAACAGCCCAAAACATACAAGGTCAATATTTCAAAGATGGGTTTCATCGCTACCTGATCCATAAAGAATCCGCCATTAACCTACAAAAAACAGGCACAAAGGCTTGTCTGCACTACACCTTTGAAAAGGTGCCGGCAAAGGGCTCTATCATCGTCTACCTGCGCCTGACAGACCAAAAGATGCAAGACCCTCTCAAAGATGTTCAGCAAATCCTCTCGCTAAAAAAACAAGAAGCGGATGCTTTTTACGCCTCCATCCATCCTCCCAAGGCGACAGAAGAGGAAAAAATGATTCAGCGTCAGGCCTTTGCTGGGTTGTTGTGGAATAAACAGATCTATCTTTTTGATGTCGAGCTCTGGTTAAACGGGGATAATCCCCTCACGACCCCTCCTGCTTCTAGAAAAAAAATTCGCAACATGCACTGGAGACATCTCAACTCGATGCGGATTTTGCTGGTGCCGGATAAATGGGAATACCCTTGGTTTGCGGCTTGGGATTTAGCGTTTCATAGTTTAACTTTAGCCCTGATCGATCCAAACGGCGCAAAAGAGCAATTATGGATTTTATTCTTTGATCAATTCCAACATCCCAACGGGCAAATTCCTTCCTATGAATGGGAATTTTCCGACTTGAATCCTCCTGTCCAGTCATGGGCGGTCTTCTACCTTTACAACCAGGAAAAAATAAAAGATCGAGATTTTTTAAAACGTTGTTTTGACAAATTACTCATCAATTTTACTTGGTGGGTCAATAAGGTCGATAGCTCTGGAAATAACGTATTTGAAGGAGGCTTTTTGGGGATGGATAACATTAGCATCTTCGATAGATCTTCCCGTTTTGAAGCAGGTCTTAAATTGCAGCAATCGGATGGAACGGGATGGATGGCCCTTTTCTGCCTAAGCATGATGCGTATTTCTCTAGAGCTAGCAAAAGAAGACCAAGTTTACGAGTCGCTTGCGACTAAATTTTTTGAGCACTATATCTACATTGCACACGCGATGAAAAAACGGGGTAATCAAGATTATGAGATGTGGAGCGATAAAGACGGCTTTTTTTACGATGTGCTCACCTACCCCAACGGTTTTTTTACAAAATTCAAGGTGCGCTCCCTCGTAGGGATCATTCCCCTCTATGCCACCGAGGTGATTACAGAAACGGAATTGGCCCAGTTCCCCGAATTCAAGAAAAATTATCTTTGGTTTTTAGACAACAGAAAAAATTTGGTCGAACCCTGTATCCAGTTTTTTGATGTGAATGGAGAAAAAGTCTATCTGCTCGCTCTCATGAATGCCGTACAGATGAAAAGTGTGTTACATTACATCTGCTCCAAAGAAGAATTTTGCTCCTCCTTCGGGCTGCGCAGCCTCTCCAAATACCATCAAGAGCACCCTTTTGTTTTTGAAAATAAACGTATTGGATACGAGCCCGCAGAATCTTTAGAAAAAATTAAGGGAGGCAACTCGAATTGGCGGGGGCCTATATGGATCCAAACAAATTTCATGTTGATCGATGCTCTCAAAAAAATTGCAAAAACTCCTGTAAGAGACGAAAAGGAAGATTTAAGCCAAAGGGCAGAAGAGTTTGCAGATCACGTCATTTCTCTATTCAAAAAAAATATCCAAGGGATACGCCCTTTTTTTGGGGAAAATTTCCCTTTTAGTCAAGATCCTAACTTCTGCGACTACATCCAGTTCTATGAATATTATAATCCAGAAACAGGAAAAGGGCTTGGGGCGTCTCACCAGACGGGCTGGAGCGCTCTTGTCGCGAATTTAATTGCCGATTTTAGAAGGTGAGAAAGCGTCGCACTACAAACCCCTGGGGGAGTTTCTTGAACCGTTCTTTCAGCTCTGAGATGACAACCCCTTCGGGATAGATACTTTCGATGCTATGCTCTTTGTCTAGAACGACAATGACATGCCCTTTCCAGACGATAAGATCCCCACTTTGCAATTTTTCTAAAGTCTCTTCAATCTCCACAGGAGATCCGTAGTTGAGTAAAACAGAGGTCCGATGAGGAGTTAACCCCTTAGAAGCAAAGCGCACAAGCCCCGAGCAGTCGACCCCCTCGAATTGGTGCACCGGGTTTGGGTACAATGAAGAAAGCTCAGGAATTCCCTTTGGCCAACAGCCACCCCAAATGTACTTGGCTCCTTCTAATCCACGCAGAGTCATTAAAAACTCTTCCTTTGAAGGGAGTTCCCCCTTTTTTCGTTGAGGTTTTGTTTCTTTTAATTCCAAAAAGCGGACATCGACAAAACAGGGGGGGTAGGGGTACTCCTCTGTATGTGCTTTGAAAATGCAGTTCCCCACTTCTTCCAGTAATTGAACGATTGTCCCAGGAAATAGAACCGTTTCAACCGATCTTAAAAGCCCGTTTTCTAAAGGGCCCTCAAAGCAAAAATGGGGGGTGTTTAGTAGAGGAGTCGGAACCTTTGCAATGGCCCATTGGGTCATATTTTATCCAAAATAAAAAACCTCTGTACTGGACAAAACTTCTCGTCTAAAAAAATCGAGGAGAGAAATAACAAGATATTAGGATGGACAGGATGGGGAAATTTATTTTTTTGCTTTTTATCCTGTCCATCCTAATATCTTGTTATTTCTCTCCTGCTTTTGTCTTCTAGGAAAAAATTGTCCAGTACAGAGATAAAAAACATTTGTGTAGAATCAACTTTTATACCCAAACGACTTCAAAAGTTGGTTTTCCTCAGCATCGTTAGCCGCTGAGGAAAACCAACTTTCAAAGTAGTTTGTGTATACAAGGAGGCAAAAATTATGCTAATGCGCTTTATCACAATGTCCATGTTAATGCTCTTGAGTTTTGGGTGTCAATGCCCTTCTAAAGAAAATAAAGCTTCTATCGTGCGCTTAAACATTAAAGAGGAGCCGCAGAGCTTAGATCCACGGCGGGTGAGGGCATTGAGTAGTTTAACCCTTGTTAACATGCTTTTTGATGGGTTGATGCGCATAGGAAAAGAGGGGAAATCAGAATTTGCCGTAGCAGAGAGTGTCAACATCTCTTCCGACCTCAAGACCTACACCTTTCGCCTGAAAAAAACCTTCTGGACCCATGGAGATCCTGTAAAGCCATCTGATTTTGCCTATGCTTGGAAGAAGCGCCTCTCTCCCGATTTCCCTTCAGATACAGCAGAGGCGCTCTATGTGATTAGGAATGCAAAAGCTGCTAAAGAGGGAAGAGTCTCTCTCGATGAGGTGGGCATTAGGGTTCAAGGGGAAAGGGAGCTCGTCGTAGAGTTAGAAAAACCGACCTCCTATTTTTTGGATCTCGTTGCGCATCCCTCATGGGCGCCGATCTCCGAGAGGGTCGATGAGGAAAACCCCTCTTGGATGTTCAATGCAGAGTCTTATGTCTGCAATGGTCCTTTTTATCTTAGCTCCTGGAAACATCAAGAGCAGCTCATCTTAAATAAAAATCCCACTTATTGGGACGCAGAGTCTGTCCACCTATCTTCTCTACAATTTCAGATGCTCGCAGAGGAAACAGAGCTAAAAATGTTTGAAAATAAGGAGCTGGATTGGGCTGGATCTCCCCTCTCGACCCTCCCTTTGGATGCGCTTAAAGAGTTAAAATATTCTGGCGCTCTAAAGACTAAAACCGGCCTTGGGACAGACTTTATAAGAGTGAACGTAGAAGTACCCCCTCTCTCCCACGTTGCGCTAAGAAGAGCGCTTGGCTTATCTATGAATAGGCAAGAGCTTGTAGAACATGTGATGCAAGGGGGGCAACTGGCTGCAACGGGTTTGGTCCCTTCGTGTCTCGAGCTACAGAAGAGCGCTTATTTTGAAGATGCGAATACAGAGGAAGCAAAACGCCTCTTTGAAAAGGCCCTCTCTGAGTTGAAATTAACAAGGGAAACCTTTCCGGAACTTACCTATCTCTACCGCTCTTCTGAGCGCAATCATCTCGTAGCTCAAGCAATTCAACAGCAATGGGAAAAGAGTTTGGGGATCCGCGTCAAGCTAGAAGCTGTTGAAGGAAAGGTCTTTTTCTCTCGCATCTCAAAACAAGATTACCAACTAGCCTATGGAAATTGGTTTGGGGATTTTTCCGATCCGATCAATTTTCTAGAGGTGTTTAAATCAGGGCGCGGCGGTTCTAATAATACCCATTGGGAAAATTCTCGCTATGCCGAGTTACTGACTCTCTCCTCAGAGCTCGCGGCAGGAAAAGAGAGGCAAGCCCTTCTCGGGGAAGCTGAGAAAATATTAATTGAAGAGATGCCAATTATTCCGATTTCTTATATGAGTATGGTATATGTGACCCAACCCTATTTAAAAGATGTGGTCCTCTCTTCGATGGGACAGATCGATTTCAAATGGGCCTCAATAGAGAAAATAAAATGAAAATAAACTTTGTTATGCTCTGTTTCCTAACGATCCCCCTGGGACTTTTTGCAGACTCTGTGAAGTTATTAAATGATTCTGCCTACACGCTTAAAGCTATTATTTATGATGCAAATGGGACATTACTTGGAGAATTTATCTTAAACCCTCGAGATGCCAGTGAATGGAGCAACGATTTTCAGAATTTTGGAACGGGGGGAGTCCCTGAGCCACAACTGCCTTATACGGTGAATTGGTCTTGCATGAGTGGTGGAGCTTACGGGTTTTGTAATAACGTTGCTGGGGGTTCTCTTGTAACAGCCCAGGGTTGTGGAGGGGCTCAGCAGTGTGCAAGTCCACAAGAAGCTTCCCCCACACCGCAGCAACCTTAGGTTAAAAAGAATGAACCGATATTTAATTTTAGCGTATGTGTTTTTCCCTTGTTTTCTCTGTGCCGGTTCTGTTCGCCTGGTCAACAACTCCCCCTACACTCTGCGTGCTGTGATCCGAGGGTCGGATGGCTCTTTCCTATCGGAGATGGTCATCAACTCTCAAAAAGAGATGAATTGGACAGACACCTATGGCAACTACGGATCAAACGGAGGCGCCAACGCTGATGTGAATCAAAATTACCGCTCTAAAACACCCTACACCGTTCTTTGGTATTGCTTAGGGGGATCTAATTATGGAGTGTCAGACACAGTGGGAACAGGGGCTATTGTCACTTCACAAGGTTCCATTGGGGACAGGATGTGTTCCCCTCCCAAGAAAAAAGAAAGCGTTCCCAGCTCTCAGCCAGAAGGGCAATACCTCTATAGGCCGCCCGAATCTCCACCTCTAAACCAATAGAGGCATTAACTCGACTTTGCACATTTTCGGCCCGAATGCCTTGTCTATTTGTCCTCGGACGTTCGATCTACGGTCGAACTGGAAGATTATTTAAAACAGGAAGGGGTTAAAAACCCCTCCCTGTTTTAAATAACTCCCCCGAGAACAAATATACGTCGGCCTTCAGGCCGAAAATGTACAAAGTCGAGATTAACGAATAGCCAGAGACTGAATCTCTTGCGGTTTTTTTACCACATAGACCATCAGTGCTGCCATATGCGGAAGTGCCATGCAGGCAAGGACGATGTCGGTAAGAGACCAGACAATTTTTGCATCTAAAATCGATCCCAAAAAGATCATGGCAGCAGTTAACACATAGTAATATTTGAATCGTTTGTTTTGTGTTAAAAACCCAAAAGCTTGGCTTCCATTATAGCTGTTTCCTAAGATGGTTCCGAAGGCAAAGACAAGGGCGCAACTGGCGATCGCTGCCACCCCAAATGAAGAGAAATAGAGTTTGAAAGAAGCTGCGACCATGCTCATCCCGAGAGGAAGAGAGGGGTCTTGCCATGTTTCTGTCATCAAGGCGACGCATCCTGAGAGAAAGGCGACAAATCCCGCGGCATAAGTTGAGAGCATCGCAAGGGTCCCTTGTGCTTCGGGGTCGTTCGTCTCTGCCATCGAGTGGGGAATCGTCTGCGTTCCAATCCCCGCCTCACAACACTGAGTCCCTTTAAAGACGCCCCAGCGCAAAGCACTCATCAATCCGCCTACGACGGTGCCGCTTACCATGGCGTAAGGGGAAAATGCAGATTTAAAGATTAAGACAAAAATCTCTCCTAGTTTTGGAAGATCGGAGAAGAGGATGAAAAAACAAGCGCCCAAGTAGAGAACAAATTTGATGGGGATCAATTTTGCTTCTACAGAGCCGATCCTTTTGATTCCGCCGACGAGCAAGGAGAGGACAATCAGAGCCATAACTCCTCCCGAAATCAGTGCCGGCACACGCAAAGAGCCGAGTAAAGGGGAATCGAGCATCGCAGCGAGCTGGTTGGCTTGCGCTCCAGACCAGGTCGTCATAAGAATAAAGCAGCAGACGGCATACCATTTGGCTGCAAATGGAGAGAAGAGGATTTTTAGGTATTGCATCGGTCCTCCCATGATCTCCCCGGAAGGAAGCTTCTGCCTAGAGCGAATCGAGAGGCTAACCTCAACGTAGGTCGCAGCGCTTCCAAAAAAAGAGGTGAGTAGAAAGCCGATCAGGGCGCCTGGGCCGCCTAAATGGATCGCGATGACAGGCCCTACGATGGTCCCGATACCAAGCGTTGTCGACATCGCCGTAAAGAGAGCTTTGTAGGGGCGGATCGTGTGTTTCCCTTCCGTTTTCCCCTTTAAAAACAAATTGCTGGTCAGTTTAAAGAGTTGAGGAATCAACCTGAGTTGGATAAAGCGTGTCTTAATGGAGATAAAGATGCTTCCCGCTAAGATGCAAATACAAGACACATAGAGCATGTAGTCACATGCCGCTTTTATAAAATTTTCAAATGACATACACATCTCAGTTCATAGAATCGTTATGGAGAAGGGGTTTTCCCTTTTCGTAGGAGACCTTTTTTGAAAAAATCCCCTCCGCCGTATACAAATAAGCAATCCCTTTGCCAGAGTCTACCTTGCTTACCGCTTTTTTATCTCCTTTTTTGTAATAGGAGCCTTTGAGAAGAAGGTCGTTCTCATACTCTTCTAACAGCATGAGCTCTCCATTTTTATACCAAGCAAAGCAGTTCCCCTGTTTTTTATTGTTGTGGATCTCCCTTTGGCTCTCCGCTTGTCCGTTGGGATACCAGGTTTTCACTTGCCCCTCGATCCTGTCCTCATTCCAATGGATACATAATTTGGCACGAGGGGTCTCTTGTGCGGAATAGGGGAAATATTCCCACTCCTCTCCCTGCTTTTTCCCCTCTTTTAAGATATAAGAGATGTGAAGGGTCCCATCGGGGTTAAAATAGCTCACTTCCCCTTCCCCCCTCCCTTTTGTAATTGAGGAGAGACAGTAGAGTTTTCCTTCTTGGAACTGTGCCAGCTTCCCTTCCCCCTTTTCCACTTTGGCGATGCAGTTTCCCTCACGATCGAAATAGGAGGCTTCTTGGAGCAATCCTCCTTCAAAATGTTCCTCAGAGAGGAAAATTCCAGGAGCCCAGTAAGCCCTCGCTACGCCCTCTTTTTCTCCTTTGGCGTAGGGGATCTCTTCCAGGATATTTCCCTCTTCATCAAGGAGTTGATAGATCCCGTGGATTTCGCCCTGCGCATAGGGGATCTTTTTTTGAAGTTTGCCATCGGGGAAGAAGTAGGAGGCCGTCTCTTCGAGCAGTCCTTTGTTGTAATGGAATTCGGCGATCTTTTGCCCCTGTTCGTTTTGAACCTGGCATAGCCCCTCAAAGACCCAGGAGGCTTGCGCTAACTCGTGGATGTCTGCCGTTCCTTCGATCACCTGCGTCTCAATTTTAAGCTGACCGTTGGGATGCCATTCTTGATAGAGGCCATGTGCTCTCCCATCCACAGCTTCTAAGTATTGGCACAGGCTACCGTTATCGTGGTAGCTAGTAATTTTAGAGGTGCTCTGCCCTGCAAGATTACGCCCGTAAATGCGCAACACTTTTTGAAACGGCTGGGGAGAGAGGAAGTTGGTATCTTTGAAAGAACAGAGCCTATCTTTATTGCTAATCGTCTCTGTAAAACCGTTTCGATCGATAATCTGCATGCTCAAAATGGTTCCGCTTTTATCGGCACTCTGCTTAGGAGCGCAGCCACAGAAACACAGAAGAACAATTACAGTAAGATACTTCATTCGACAGCCTCTCTTTTAATCAGTTGCATCGAGACGACAAAGATTTTCTCTTTGGCAAAGAGCTCTTTTTTGCAGAGAGTAAAATCTTTGATGATAAACAGGGGCCTTCCCTCTTTGGGGCCATAGGGCCAGATGGTGACCCCTTCGATTAGGCAAAGAAGTTTTTTTAAATCTTCTTCATTCATTTCGATCGGATGTTGTTGTTTTTCTTCCACTTCTCTAAACAGGGCATTTGTTCTGATCTGTTCTTCAGAAAAAGTCAAGCGGTTCTGCGTTGCTTTTAAAGAGAAAAGCCGTTTTGAGATCTGCTCATCTTCAGGATGCTCCCTTTGAAAGGCTTCAAGTTTTTTCATCTCAGGAAGAAGAAAGGTCAACGTTTCCACGTATTTGTCTAGATAGTGGGAATCGGGGTTTTTCAATGCGGAAAGAATCGCGGCTTCCTTATTTTCAAGAGCTAGATTTGAATCCATTTTTGCGTGGACCCTATAGAGCTCCCCTTCGAGTTCTTTTAAAGTTTGCATCCCTGAAAAAAAATGGGCAAGCGCAACAAAAAAAGGGAGTGGAGCTACCACTAACAAGATTCCGAGCAAGAGGTTTGAATACTTCTTCATGGAGCATTCCTTCGCATTAATTCAAAAGAGGTGTGATATGTCTGATTCTGGGTCTGCCATTTGATCTCTTTTTTCTCATTTACGACGGCATCGCCTTTGAGGAGCGCCTCATGAAAATCCCTTGCTGCGCGAGGCGTTGTTGAAGAGATGTCGAGCTCTACTCGAGCTGTGTACGGAGAGGAGGTTTCTGCAATCTTTGGGTATTTAGTCAAGCTGTAATGAACCGATTGAATCTCGACCCCTTCTGCAGTTAAAGCGGGATGTGTACTCAAGTAACTTAAAAGATCACTTACCCGAGGCACATCAGCCATGAGGGGAAACGGAGTTTTTTTCCCCTTGTAGGAGTATTCCCATGAAGCTAGCGTTTGGGAGATCCCCTCGACAGAATGGATGTTTTTAGCCTGGGGCAGGTAGGTGAGCAGCTTTTCTCTCAAGACATTTTCTTTTTGTTTTAAAGAAAAAGATCCCAAAACACTCATCAAAAGAGCCGCACTTAGGCAGGCGATGGCATATAGAATTGCCCCCTTCTTTCTTTTCTTAATCGTATGGGGTTGTAAGAGTTGTTTTTGGCAAAACTGCAACGAGTTACCATCTTGTGCACAAGCATCGAGTCCTAGCCCAATGGGAAGGGCAAAGGGCCCATAAGTGGGATTTGTTATGCAAAGCTGTTTTCCTAAAAAGACTTTGCCTATTTCTAAAATCGCCTCATGTTCTCCTGTAAGCAACCAAGGGGTGTTCTCATCTGCAACTCCCTTTTGCGTAAGGAACAGCAGAAACTGCTCCGCAACTCCCTTTTGCATTTTAAGCGTTTGAGAGAGGATGAGTTCTCCTTCTTCGACAAGGGAGCAAGAAATTTGACTCTCTCTACAATCAAAGCAGAGAAGTTTTTTTTCGTGGGGAAATTGCCAATGCGCAAAGCGCACAAGGGCCATCGGTGCGCACGAAACTGTGTCGGGCTCGATGTTGAGTTGCTCAAGTAATCTAAGATGGGAGAGGAGTTTTTCTTGTACTGTTGCGATGATCGTAACAGAGGTCATCTGTTTCCCAAGGCATTTAAGCTGCGCACATACAATTGGTTGCTCAGGGGTAAAGGGGATTAACGACTCGAGTTGAAAAGGAAGGATTTTTAAAATTTTGCCTCGATCGGTAAGGGGCAAATGGAGTTTTCTGATAAAAATATCTTCGCTTCCCAGTCCCGAAACAAGATGAACCGATTTTCCCGTATGAAAAGGGGAGAGATTGTAAAACAGTTTTACATGATCTTGCTCGTAAAGAAACGTATGCAAAGACTCAATTGCAACTTCCTCTTTTTCTTTCTTTAAGATGGCAACTTGAAACCCTTTTTCTTCAAGGGCAATTCCGATATAAAACAGCATAGAAATTCCTCCCAGCTACTTTACCTAATTTAAACGAAAACCTCTTGTAAAAAATATTCTTCACATCTTTTCATTTGATTCCTCTCTCAATAGAGACTAGAATAGTCCCACAAATTTTGGGATGTTTATGCGCATACTATTAGCTAACGCAATCCATTGGGCATTTTTCACCTATACCCTTTTGTTGATGGTGCGGATTGTGGGCTCCTGGTTCCCCTTCTTTGCAAGGCACAGGCTGATGTATTTTGTAGCCTTTTACGTCGATCCCTATCTCAACATCTTTCGGCGGATCATCCCTCCCATCGGCGGAACACTGGACCTAAGTCCTCTTTTGGCTTTTTTTGCCCTTCAGATCGCAGAAAACGTTCTCCTCTACTTTTTGCTTTGAGTCGTTTTCATGCTAAAAAAACCTTTTACTCTGGGCAAAATAACGCTTCCTTCCAACATTTTCTGCGCTCCTCTTGCAGGATGTTCTGACCTCCCTTTCCGGCGGATGACGGCCAAATATAAGCCAGGGTTGATCTATTGTGAGATGGTCAAGATGGATGCTCTGATCCGTCATGACCCCAATACATACCGTCTACTAGATTACGAGGGGGGGATGCATCCGATCGGTGCACAGCTGTGTGGAAGTAAACCTGAACTTGCCGGCCCCTGCGCAAAAATTTTAGAAAATTTAGGGTTTGACATTATCGACCTAAATTGTGGATGCCCCGTAGACAAAGTGACAAAAGATGGGAGTGGCTCCGGTCTTCTCAAGTCGCTCGATCTGCTCGGCTCTCTTGTTTCCAATATAGTCGCTGCTGTCAAAGTTCCTGTAACAGTGAAAATTCGCGCGGGATGGGATGCTCAGCACATCATCACTCAAGAAGCGACCCGCATTGTAGAGGCAGCAGGGGCATCGGCTCTTTGCATCCACGGAAGAACGCGCGCTCAGGGCTATCAGGGGGCCGCCAATTGGGAATTTATCCGCGAGTGCAAGCAAGCCTCCAAGCAGATGCCCATCATCGGCAACGGAGACCTCTTTGACCCCGAAAACGTCAAAAAAATGTTTGAATTTACAGGATGCGATGCCGTCCTCTTAGCTCGCGGCACCATGGGAAAGCCGTGGCTCATTGAAGATATTTATCGCTACTTTTCCAATAAAGCCCCCCTTATCCGTTCTGGTCTAGAATACCGAGACATCCTCCTAGAGCACCTCGACCATATCCTCTCCTACCAAAACGAGAGAAGGGCTCTACTGGACTTGCGCCGCGTAGGTTGTTGGTTCTTAAAGGGGGGCAAGGGGATGCGCCACTTAAGGGAGGCTCTGAACCGCTCAAGCGCTCCTCTCGAAGTCAGACGTATGATCGAGGCCTACCCTTGGAGCGAGACCGATTTCTCTGATACCCGTCCTCAGGAAGAAGAATGTTGCTCTTCGAGCGCGCATCAATAAACAATTTAAAATGTTTTCAGGCGATTTAAATGAGTTCATTTTGGTATCATATGCCCATCATTAATGCATTTGTTATGTGATAGAGTGGTTTTATGTCGGTTTCTTTATTTTTTAAAAATTCATACGCACTACAAAGGAATGTTTTTCTTGATATTGGTTTTCCTGGTTTTCCTGGTATTCCAATTAAAATAGAAGTGTTTTGTGAGGAGAGAATCTTTGTTCCTGTTGAGAATTTTTCACAGAAAAAAGACGGTTGCGCGATTTGTCAAGAAGAGGATGAAAAGCCAATCGATTGCACTTTTTGTGGAAATCATTGGTATCATCAATCTTGCACAAGCAAGTGGGGCGTTAAAAAATTAACTGAGCTTTTTTTTGAAAAAGTGGATTACAGAGGGCTTTTCTGCGAATGGAGAGAAGTTCGCTCTTTTTCCTTAAAAATTCCTAGAGAAGCGCTTCCTAATTGTCCTGAGTGTCGAAGTTGTCCAGAAACAACATTTAAGATTACTGTTACTGACCTTACTGTTACTGGTCGTATTAGGGCTCAAGCATCAATTAATGCTGTCATTGTGGACTCTCCCCTCACAGAAGAACAAATCCCTCTTACCACAAGATTACGAGAGCCTGCCCTTTCCACAAGTGATTCTAATGAGGAAAGACAAATTCTTTCTAGAGGCGAAGCTCTAGGACGAAGAAACGAATTTCTAGGAAGAAGGCCTCCCGTTTTACCTCCTCGTCCTGCCCTCATTTTCCAAACGCCAGCTCCTCCCGCTGCACAAGGAGCGCCTTTTGACCATCTTAACGAATTTCGCGAAGCTTGCGACAAATTTTACACAGTTTACAATGTGGCGCAAGCTGGGCTAAGTTATTTGCAGAAGTACCACGAGCTTGCAGCGATGATTTTTAAAATCCAAAAGGTTTTAATCGTTGTAGATATTATTGGGCTGGGATGCACTGTGTATTCTTTATATGGTAGCATTAGAAAAAAGATGCATAATGTCAGTGCCAAAAAAATGGTGGTTCTGTCCATCATAAGTGCAGTTGCTCTAGCAGCCATATCTTATGGGGCTGTTTTAGGAATACAAACCTATTTCAAACCCTCTTTTAATCCAGCGGAAATTCTGAGCGGCTTGGATATTTCTGCTGAAAAATTGAAAGGGATCAATCTTAGCTGGGATGCGCCCTTTATTCAGACGGCGATGCAGTGTTTGTATGTGAGTCGGATTGTCGCGACTTTTACTTCTGTCTTTTTCTCAAAGAATCCCAAACTTTGTATGGTGAGTGCATTGTCTCAAACCTTCAGTCTATTTAGAATTTCACAATTGCGATGGCTCAAGCTTGAGCAGACTTTAGAGGGGGGATTTCCTGCATTTTGGAGTTGGGAAGGATTGACGACTAATAGGATACAATTAAAACATGTTATAACAAAAGCGACGTGCATGATCCACCCCTCTTGCACCAAAGAAGCCTCTCATCTGCAAGCTGCTGTGCAGTCGATATATAAATATGTTGACACACTTTTTAAAAAAGAATCTTTGAAGCCTTATTGGAGAGTTCGCTTTCGAGATGGAATTGAAGTGGGTAGAACTCTTTATTATGAAGTAGTTGTTTCTGGTCACGCCCCAGATCCTTGCGCCTGTACTCTTCCTATCAAATTGGTTGAACTGACAATGAAGGCCGTTGATATATATCATGGAGCAACGCGAGTTGAAATAGCCTACTCTGCAGCAAGTTGAACTATTCTAAAAATCTTATAAACTGGTACAGTGTGACTCACTCACAATAAAGGAGCACTTATGCTAACGCAAGTTGCAAGTCCGTATGGAATTTTCTCAGAAAGACACTCCTGGATAAAGGATTTTTTACTTGTCGCCATGGGAAGCCTTCTCATCACCCTTTGTGCGCCGCTTGCCATTAAACTTCCCTTTACTCCTGTCCCCCTCGTTCTCTCTTCTCATGTGTGTTTAGCTTTGGGGGTGCTTCTTGGAAGAAATCGAGCTGCGCTCTCTGTGCTAACTTACCTAGCTCAAGGGGCTATGGGGCTTCCCGTTTTTGCTTTGGGCGCCTCTGGCTTTTTGCACCTCCTAGGACCAAAAGGGGGGTATCTATTCGGCTGGGTAGCTGCCGCCTATCTCGTAGGGTATCTCTTTGAAAAGATGAAAGACAAAACGCCACTCAAGATTTTATACATCCTATTTGCCGGAAATGCGGTTGTATTCCTATTGGGAGTGCCCCAGCTGGCCCTCTTCATCGGATTTAAAGCGGCGCTCCTGCTAGGAGCTGTCCCCTTTCTTATTGGGGACGCCTTAAAATCGCTCTTGATCCTTCAGGGGCTATTCGTTAAGAAATCTCTCTTCAAAAATCTTTAGAAGCCGCTTGAGCTCCCCATCAGAGATTTGAAACTCTCTTGGGGGCTTTGCCTCTCGTCGCTTTTTTTTCTTTTTTTTCATGAGAAAAAAAAGGAATGCATCGAGGGTTTTGATGTGTGCTTTATGTAAGTTACAGCGCCCTGTAAGTTCTCTATCATTAGAAACTACAGTAAGTCTTGCAGGATGGGGCGCTTGCATCACCTCTTGTAAAATATACTGGTCAGCAGTTTGATTTTTAGGGGTGTATACGATCTCCACAGCATCGAAGTGACCCCTTGTTGCTAAAGAGGGAGGCACTGCGGCCCCATCAAAAACAAGAGTGATTTGCAATTTTAGAAGAAGGGCTTCTCTATTTATCTCCTCGATGAGATGTTGTCGCTTTTGCTCAAGTTTTCCCTGTTTTTTCGAGAAGCAAAAAAGAAGGTTATATGCATCAATGAGATAATGCATGCTGCGCTAGGATAGATTCTAGGGTGGGCTGAAGTTTATCAAGCGCTTTTCTGCGGTGGGAGATTCTGTTTTTTGTGGCTTCGTCGATCTCTGCGAAGGTCTTTCCATACTCATGTTTCAAAAAGAGTGCATCGTACCCAAAGCCAAAACTGCCCCTTTCTTTTTCTGTGATGACCCCTTCAGAGATTCCCTTTGCTGTTTTGATGACCCCCTGTGGCGAGGCGATGGCGATCCAGCATTCGAAATAAGCTTGCCTATGGGCATCTTGCAGAGAGCTCATCTCGTGCAAAAGCTTTTTCCTATTGTCCTTGTCGGTGGCGTTTTCTCCTGCGTACCGACGGGAAAAGACGCCAGGTGCATTTTGTAGCGCGGGGACAACGAGGCCCGAGTCATCGGCAATAGCCCATTTTCCAAGAGCTTTTGCGACGTGTTCTGCTTTGAGGATGGCGTTCTCCTCAAAGGTAGTCCCCGTTTCTGGCAAAGGAGCGTATTGAGGAAAATCGATGAGGCTCAGCAAGTCGAAATTGCCCATCTTCTTCAAGATAGCGCGAAACTCTCTGATCTTATGAACGTTGTGACTAGCAATGATAAGTTCCATACTGACCAGAATGCCTCTTGCGGAATTTCCTGTCGAGATTCTTATGTGTATCCCCCAAGAAAAAAATAACAAGATGAGGGAGTTGCAAAACTCGCGTTGCGGGTCAAAAGGCAGGACACCTGCAAAGTCCTTGTGACTTGCCCTCTTTAAAACAGAGAGAAAAATAACAAGATATTAGGATGGACAGGATGAGAAAATCGGGAAATTTTGTAACTACTCAGCTACCCCTACTAAGGGAAGGGAATCGGGCAAGGTAACGGGCACGGTAACGTTCACGAAAGAAAAATCTGAGCCAGTTTTCCCAAATGCCCCAAGCCAATAAAATTTTTATTCCTCATTAATGGTGGTGTTTTGCTATTATATA
>JAHFTN010000009.1 GCA_023269365.1 Chlamydiota bacterium
TACCTACCCAAACAACTTCAAACGTGGGTTTTCTTCAGCGTCGTTAGCCGCTGAGGAAAACCCACGTTTGAAGTTATTTGGATATACAACGAGAAGGGATTGTAAGACAATCCCCAGTTTGGAGCTAGTTTTTTTTATACACAAAAAAACTCAAAAGTTGGACTTGATTCAGCCCAATCAAGAAAAAAATAACAAGATATTAGGATGGACAGAAAAAATACATTTCCCCATCCTTTCCATCCTAGTATCTTGTTATTTTTTTCTCGATTTTTTAGGCGAAAAATTTTGTCCATTACAGGGAGTTTGCCTATGAGAGTTTTTGTTTTCATTTTTCTGAGTGTATTTTGTTGTGTTAGATCGCAGCTCGATGCGCAAAAGACAATTGGTATCTTTACTGTGAAAGTAGAGGGAGTAAAGCCATGGGATCCCGACGCGATCCTATCGGGAATTAGCGGGTCGGAAGAAGCCGTTATCTATCTCTCCCAATCTTTAACGAAACTTGACTACAAGGTGATTGTATTTGGCGATCCTCCTCAAGGATCTCGCTACTCTCTTCCTGGATCTAATCCCCTCTTTGTCCCTCTAGATTCTCTACATGTTCCCCTTCTTGATATTGCGATCTCTTGGAGAATGCCTGCCATCGCAGAGGGGCTCAAAAAAATTGCCGATAAGGTGTATCTATGGCCACATGATACTTGCGCAGAAAAACTCACAGAAGCGCAGATCGAAGCATTTGATGGAGTCTTTTGGCTCTCTGAATGGCAACGTCGGCAATGGATCTCGGTAAATCCTAGTTTTACTAAATTTACTCCCATTTTTGGGAACGGGATTCTCCCCGAACAATTTAACCCTGTTCAACAAAGAGAAAACCCCTATGCGTGTATTTATGGGTCAAATTACGGGCGAGGGTTGGAGATCCTACTGGATCTATGGCCCAAAATTAAAACAGAGTTTCCTCGAGCGACCCTCGATATTTATTACGGATGGAAGCATTGGGGAGCCCTTTCAGCTGCTAAGGAATCTTCCATGCGCTCTCAGATTGCAAATCTCGCTTCTCTAGATGTCCATGAACATGGTCTTGTCAGTCACGAAACACTCAATAGAGCCTATGAAAGAGCCTCTTTTTGGACCTATCCTTGCATTCTTCCTGAGACATTTTGTATCACAGCGCTGCGCGCTCAGCTGGCAGGAGCTATCCCCGTGGTTCTCAAGGGGTCAGCGTTAAGTGAGACTGTGAGATATGGGTTTTTATGTTCTACAAGAGAAGAATATTACAACACTCTTGTAAGAGCATTCCGACAAGCAGAGAAAATCACTCTTGAAGAAAGGCAGAACATGGGAAAATTCATCTTACACAAGTTCACCTGGGATGCTCTTGCTCTTCGATGGAAAGAGATTTTTGAAGAGGTGGAGCCCAAGGGAGAGGGTTCTTTATTCCTAACTACGGGAAGCCTCATCGGAATCTGCATCCTTGTCGGGGTCGGGGTTTATGTAGGCGCTCTCCGTAGGCAGGCAGCGGGGAGAAGAAAATTTGGGAAAAGCGCAGGCTTTTCTGCAAATGAAGTTTCGAAAGAGGTCTAATATACATCGGCCTTCAGGCAGAAAATGTACAAAGTCGAGTTAACGGGGTTGCAATTGTTTCTCAGATTCTAAGTTTGCCACATCAGACTCTACCTTGTTGCGTATGGCGAGGGGGACCTCTTTGCCAAGAACTTTTTTATAGGCATCGAGTGCTTTTGCTTTTAGTCCGAGGCGCAACGCCGCATCGGCGTAGATGGCAAGGAATCCATAGTCATAGAACCAGTCTTCGACAAAAACGATATCACTGGGCATTTTCATTTGTAGAGCTTGTTCTGCAAGGACATAGGCAAGAATGTAGTTACCCTTGGACAGATGGTGATGGGCGAGGTAGCCGAGGGGTTCTGCCCTGTAGTTGCGCTCCTGAAAGGCTTTGCAATACTCTTGTGTAACGACCTCTGAGGGAAACCCCATAGCTTCATGTAATCTAGCAACCATGTAAGAGGAAAACCAGCGCTCCTCTTCGGAAGCTCCCATGCCCGCTCTTTTTTCATAATTTTTTAGAGCAAGCAGGTGCTGATTTGCATTCATATAACTTTGAGCGAGATAAAAGGTATAGCGGGGATTGCCCGGATATTGTATCAAAGCGTTTTCTAGGAGTTGTGCATCTTTTAAATATTTATCTGGATCCCTAGAGCGAAAGCCGTCTGTAGTATTTGATATTTTAATCAGGTTATCGAAGCACTCATCGGGATCTAGGGGGAGTCCTTCGCAGTAAATGGTTTCATGGACGACGCCGATCCATTTCCAATCGTGTACTGTATCGATAAGGAAGGCGCGTTTTGATCGCACTTTTGGCTCTTGCACAATAGAGAAATAGTAGGGTTTTGTCAGTTGATTTTTTTTGAATTTGTTTTTGAAGACGAGGTGCTCGTCTGCATCGATAAATAAAATGTAATCGGCTTTGGGTTTGGCCAGTTCGAGCGCTTCATTGCGGTTATGAGAAAAATCGACCCAAGGCCTCTCGTGGAGTTCTCCCGGTTTGTCTGCCATGACTTTCCTAATGAGGTCTTGTGTTCCATCCGTCGATCCTGTGTCGACAATGACCCAGTAGTCGATGATGTCTTTGCAAGAGTTTAAGCAACGCTCTATAGCCTTGCTCTCATTTTTAACGATCATATTCAAACAGATTGTCTTCGCATCGAGATTCATCATAAACACCAACAAGAGAGTAAAATATTTCATCATAAGAGTTGCCAAGTTTTCAGATTGAAATTTTACATTTCAAAAGCAATATTGCAAGGGAAAATATTTGGGGAATAAACGATTTTTGTAGTAAGCTAGCCCCAATGGCTAAAGTCCAGTCCAAGACCTATAAAAGCTTAAGGAGCTCTCTATGAACGAACAGCTAGTAGAAAAAATTAAAGATATGGAGGCTCGGTTCCTTCATATGATGAGGTATCTTTGACTTAGCTCTCAAAGAAAGACGGGTATTAGAATTAGAAGCTAAGATGGAAGATCCCACGTTTTGGGAGGAAAATGCCGCTGCTCAAAAGGTGATTGAGGAGTGTAATGCCCTTAAAGCCTGGACGGTTCCCTATCAAGATCTTAAAAAAAAGTTTGATTGTGTGAGAGAGTTCCTTTCTGAAGTAGATTCCTCTAAAGATGGGGAGTTTTTTTCTCAGCTCGTCGAGGAGTTGACTCAGATCGACGAGGCGCTCTCTCAGCTCGAGGTGCGCAAAATGCTCTCGGGAGAGCTCGATGAAAAAAATTGTTTTTTAAGCATCAACGCAGGGGCCGGAGGAACGGAGGCCTGTGATTGGGCCTTGATGCTCTCTAGGATGTATCAACGGTTTGCAGATAAGCGGGGCTGGAAGGTGGAGATCTTGGATGTTGTCGAGGGGGATGTCGCCGGCATTAAAAGCATCACACTTAAGTTCAGTGGGCCTTTTGCGTATGGGTATTGCAAGTCGGAGCGAGGGGTTCATCGCTTGGTGCGCATTTCTCCGTTCGATAGTAATGCAAAGCGGCATACGAGTTTTGCCTCTGTCGACATCACTCCAGAAATCGATGACACCATTCAAGTAGAGGTAAGTCCAGATCAGATTAGAGTGGACACTTACCGCGCCTCTGGGGCGGGAGGGCAACACGTCAATAAGACCGATTCTGCTGTACGGATGACCCATTTATCCACAGGGATCGTCGTTTCTTGTCAAGGGGAAAGAAGTCAGATCCAAAATAGAGAGACGTGCCTTAAGATGCTCAAAGCTAAGCTTTATGAGAAAGAGCTTTTAGAAAGGGAGCAAAAACTTAAGGAGATCGCAGGAGAGAAAAAAGAGATTGCCTGGGGAAGTCAGATTCGCAATTATGTGTTTCAGCCCTATACCCTTGTCAAAGATACGAGAACAAAATATGAAGTAGGAAATATTCAAGCGGTGATGGATGGGGATCTAGATCCCTTCATTGCGGCATACCTTAAGGAGTTTGGATAAGTGGAAGGATTGGACATTCGCTATACTTACGTTACCGATTTGCCCTATTTGAAGAGCTGGCTGTTGAACAAAGATGTGCAGCGCTGGTTCCCCGTCTCAGAAGAGAAAGAGATTGAAGATGCGGTGCAGTGCTGGATCGGATTTAGTCGCTATAGCTGTAGTTTGACCGCGACGTTAGAGGCAAAACCCTGTGGTGTTGCCACTTTATTTTTAATGCCCTATCGCAAAGTGGCACACCATTGTTTATTTAAAATTGTCGTGGATCCCCATTATCAAAGAAAGGGGATCGGGGCCTCTCTTCTCAAGAATTTAAAACATTTAGCAAAGCAGTATTTCCATCTCGACCTCATCTACACAGAGGTGTTTGAAGGAAACCCCTGTATCACTCTTTTAGAATCTCAAGGCTTTCAGCTCTTTGCTCGCCAAGAGGGGTTTGTTAAAGAGGAGGGGCGCACTTTGGCGCGTCTGTGTTATGAAGTGCATTTAGGCAAATAGAATGGATATTACAGTAAGATTAACCCAATTAGAAGACGCTCCCCATTTAATAGAATGGCTTTCTGATGAGAAAGTACTGTGTTGGTTTCCCATGAGCGATGCAAGGGAGATCGAAGATGCAGCGAGAATCTGGGTTGGCTATTCTAAGATAGGATCGGGTTTAACCGTCCTTTGCGAGGGGGAGCCTTGTGGTCTTGCTACCCTCTACATCCAGCCCTACAAAAAACTTGCTCATACGTGTCTTTTTTCTATCATTGTAAAAAAAGAGTTGCGAGGGCAGGGAGTCGGGCAACTCCTTTTAGAAAGACTGATCGAAATGGCCAAGCTTAAGTTTCATATCGAGATCTTGCATTTAGAGGTCTATGAAGGAAACCCTGCGCAGCGTTTGTATGAAAAAATGGGTTTTGTCGAATTTGGCCGTCAGTCCCATTTTATTAAGGAAAAAGGGGTTTTTAGCGCCAAAATTCTCATGCAAAAAAAACTCTAAGAAAATAGGTTCTTATGGCAGGGCATAGCAAATGGGCAAATATTAAACACCGGAAAGGAAGAGCGGACTTAATTAAAGGAAAAGTATTCTCTCGGCTAGTTAAAGAGATCATTAGTGCCGTCAAACAGGGAGGCCCAGACCCTAAGTCAAATTCCAGATTGCGCATCGTCATTCAAAAGGCAAGAGTTGCCAATCTTCCCAATGACAATATCGAGCGCAATATCAAAAAGGCAACAAGCGCAGACCAGGCCGATTTTACAGAAATGGTCTATGAGCTCTATGGATATGGGGGCGTGGGGATCATTGCTGAGGTGATGACAGATAATAAAAATAGGATCTCCTCTGAAATGCGCATCGCTACAAATAAAAAGGGGGGGGTTGTTGCGAACCCCGGCTCTGTCGCCTTTAATTTCGATCGGAAAGGAATTATTCAAGTTCCTAAGAATAAGGCAGTTGAAGACGATCTTTTCCTGATTGTCACAGAAGCTGGAGCGGAAGATTTTGAGTCCGAAGAGGAGTCCTTTATCATTACAACCGCCCCAGAGGCTCTGTATCAAGTCAAAGAAAAACTTGACTCTTTGGGAATCCCCTGTGAAGAGGCGGGACTCCACTGGATCCCTAAGGTTCATGTCGAGTGTGATCCAGAGATTCAAAAAATGAATGTTGATCTTATCGATTACCTCGAAGCCCTAGACGACGTAGATTCTGTCTACCATAATATGAAATTAGACTAAAAGTTGTTTGTGTAGAGTTCCAAATTCCAACTCACTTCACAGAGGCGAAAGAGCCTAAATTCACCGTCTCTTCTCTTGTGATGGCTTTATAATGGAAGTCATTTTCTTTGGGAATGACCCCTTGCATCAAGATAGCCAGGCGACGCGGGTTGCTGCGCGAGAGGAGCTGGTGAGACACCTTGCAAAAGGTATCATAGCTTAGTGCCTTCATGCTCTCAATCCGTTTGTCGACCCAGCCGAAGTCGTGGTACTCGAAGGCGAGCTCATTGAGTAAGCTCGCCATGCCGGGCATATTTTCCGGAGGCATTTTGAGTAGCGTGATGAGGTTGGAGCGGATACTCTCAAAGCGCCCTTCGGGAAGCTGTATGGAGAGGTTTTTATCAAAACTTTCTAAAAAGAGCTCGAAGCGGGCCAAGAGGTCGGTGGGGGAGTGGGTGCTCGACTGCACGGCAAAGAATTGAAGCAGCTGCCTCTCCTCTTCTGTATTCCAAGCTTTGGCAATGTAGGCAGTCTGTTGTTTTGTGCGCAGAGTATCAAAGAAAGCATCGGAAAGGGCATAGCCCAAAATCTGCTGGATCGCTTTGTGTTCAAAGCTAAAGGGACCTTCTTGTAACAAGAGAAGCACTCCACTGCCCTGGCGGTCGGTATTTTGCACTAACTTGGTAGGTCCATTTTTATCGTTAAGGACGAGCACAGTCTTCTTCGGATGTTGCGGCTGAAGAAAAGGGGTCGAGGGGAGTTTGGTTTTAAGATCTTTCCACAAGGTATCAGCCTGGGATGAGGTGATATTTCCGTAGAATAACGCTTCAGTATAATTGGTGCTGAAGAGTTCTTTTGAGAACTCGATAAATTGCTCATAAGAGAGGGTCTGAATAGTAGAGAACTTTTCTAGTGCTGTGGGGGTATTAAATAAGATTCCGTCGAGTTGCTGCATCGCCTGACGCACGGGGAGCTCTTTAGACGCATTGTCATAATCAGAACTTAGAGAGATCTTGTAGATCTCAAACTCTTCTTTTGATGGCGTTACCTGCGTTAGAGCACTAAAAGCTTCGTTGAGTAGGAGCGGGGCTTTATCACTATATCCAGAGAGGCTTAAATTCAAAGAGAGCTCATTGGAATACAAGCGCAGACTCAAGCCCGCATTGGAAGCTAACGAGAGGGATGTCGAGAGTTTTTCTACAAAGGCCCGGCTATAGAGGTCGGAGAGCACCTGCGAGGAAGCTGTATGGGTGAGAAGTGGGGATTTAAAGGAGAAGAGGCAGGAAACTTCTGGCACCTTGTAGCGATCATCTTGTGCGTAATAGATAGAGCTAGCCTCACTAGACGCAAGAAGGGTCGGTTGTGCATTTACCGATGCAGAAGAGGAGACGAGTTCGAGTTGTGTGGGGAGGTAAGGATTCTGAAGGGGCAGTTCGATAGCACTAGAGGGTTGTATCTCGTTCCAAGCCAGCATGTGGGATTTAGAAATGGGCTTGATTGCGTAGTCTGCTTGCATCCATTTCTCTTTCTTGTCGGTAGCTACCTTTGTCTTAAGGGGATCTGCTAGCACGAAATAGATGCAGCGCTCAGCTGTCAGCGTGTCTAGAAAAGAGCGGATAAAGGCAGGATCGAATGCAGTGGGGATCTGTGTCTTCAGAGGATAGGAGGCGAGATCTTCATAAGGCAAACTCGCAGCGATCGACATCGCTGTACTAAAAGCATCATCGCGAGATTGATACTGGTAGTTGAGCTTTGCAATCGTCTGGATCTCGTTGAAAAGGTAAGCTGGGTAGCCATCGACTCTGAGCCTAGCAAGAGCTTCAAAGGCGCGCTGGATCACTGCGTCGACTTTTTTGAGCCCCTGGTCGGTAAGGTCGATGTCCATAGAAAAAAAGAGGCTTTCTTTGCTAAAGCGATCGCACGTCACATGGACGTTTTCTGCCAATTTTTCCTGTTTTAACACCTGAATGAGGCTATGATCCCCTTGTTGATTCAAAGCGTAAGCGACAAGCGTCGGGGCCTGCTTTTCAATATTTTCAGCAAAAGGGCCCGTGACTTCCCAAGTTAAGGAGAGTTGTTTGATATCTTTTACGGGCTTAATAAAAATCATGTGCCCACGCTGCTCTGCAGAAGTGATCTCCTTTGGAAAGGAGGCGGCAGGGATCTCAACACGCGGCACTTTAGAAAAATCGGCAATGGCAATCGTTCTCAACTCTTCTAAAGGGAGAGGAGAGATCATCACAAGGTGCATCCGGTCTGCGCTATAGTGAGTTTGGAACCAGTCGCGAAGTGCTGACTGGGGGATTCCTGAAAGAGTCTGCGCATTCCCCGTAGAAAAACCGCTGTTGGGATGTTCTGGATTTCCCGTCTCTTTCAAAATCATATATTGGCGCCAGCCGTCGTGCTCGATATTTTTGGAGTGTTCTTGATCGACTGCGAGTAATTCCCGGTTGATACAGTTTGTCGATAATAAGGGATCGATGAAAAAATGGGAAAAGCGGTCTAAAGCGGGCTCGAACGTCTCATTATTGATAGAAAACATGTAGACAGTGCGATCAGGGGCTGTAAAAGCATTGACACTGCCTCCATGGTCGTGGACGAATTGCATATACTCAAATTCATTGGGATAGGCTTCTGTCCCCATGAAGAGCATGTGCTCTAAAAAGTGGGCAGTGCCCGGGTAGGCTTTAGGGTCTTCCCACGAGCCGGCATCGACAGCGACGCCCGCTGCCGACTGATCCGCCCCCGGATCAGAAATGAGGTAGACCTGGAGGCCGTTGGGGAGCCGAAACTTTTCCACTTTCCTTCCCTCTAAGGCAGGGGTGAGGATAGGCAGGGTGGCTAAGTCTTCAACGAGTTGGTGATTCGGGAGCTGTTGTAGAACGGGTTCCTCTGCGATGAGAGGGAAGAGCGTTGTCAACACTAAACAAGAACCTAAAGCCATTTTCCACATTTTTATACCTGACGTTGAGTATTTGTAATCATGCACAAAATGCCTACAATTTTGCAACTGTTCTAAGTTCAAGGAAAAAGGGCGTAGTCTTTGCTGACAAGGTCGTGAATATAAGTCGCCCTTGCGGCTCTTCTTTCATGTTTATCTTCAGCATCGCTACCGGGGAATTTTTCCATGTCGATTTCAGAGCCGAAGGCGAGGTGAATCGCGGCTCGTTTGGCGATCCTCTCTTCTCCCAATTCGACCTGGATCGTTTCGGGAGGAGGCAAAAGGTCGTAGGTCTTGAGGGCCATCGGATAAAAGTGGGTGGGGTGGGTCGACTTTTTAGCCATCAGATAAAACATCTCGATGCTCTGAGGGTCGTAAGGTGCGACCTCTATCGCTCCTGAGGCATTGGGGCGATCCCTTCCGCCGCTAGGAGCTACGTAGATCGCTTTTCCTCCTTCACTTAACAACTCGCTCATGATCTGCATCGTGCGTTTGTTGTGCTGCTGCTTTTTCTCTTTGTCTTCGGGAGGATGATCGATATAGCGTTTAGAGTAGATGCATAACAGATTTCTTCCTTGACTCGCGGGGACTGCGAGAGGATCGGTGATCACCCTCTCTCCTGCCACAAAAATCATCTCCTCTCCCAGCTTAGGGTGGGTGGGCTCTAGCAAGATGCTGAGGGCTTGAGGGTCAGCTTCTGTTTGGTGGTTCGCAAGAAAAATGATGTTGTCTCCCTTCTCTAGAAGGGCGGTGATCTTTTGAAGTTCATCGAGTCGATGTACACTTGAACGGGGAAAATCGACAAGGGGACGAATGAGATCGATCCCAAATTGGTAGTAGTCAAAGGGGGAGCGGATGAGTTTATGGAAAGGCTGAAAAGAAAAAGGGTGGAGACACTGCTCTTTGACCAGGTGTAATAGAGTGACAAATATCTTTTCAATCCTTTCTTGAGGCTCCTCAATTGCTGCATCTAAATATCCTGCATAAAAAGTCTCTATGCTGCGCAGGTATCTGAGGGGAATGATCCCCTCTTGTTCATAGAGTTTAAGTAGAGAAGCTAAAGATTTAGACTTCGAGTTTTTTTCCATTTGTCGTCGAGTAAAATTGAAACTCATTGAGGTGCAAGTTGTCATCTACGCCAAAATGCAACTCGGCTTGCATCTTATGGGCACATTTGCGCAAAAGATCTTTATCTTGATGATTTAGATACCGATCGAGCTCGGGGTGGGCGACGAGCTCCAATCCAAATTGTTGCTTGTGAATGAGTTTCTTTAAAGAGCGCTCGATATCGATAGAGATACTCTCATGACTTTTAATCTGCCCACTGCCACTGCAGTAAGGACAGGCGGTGAAGATCGTCTGGGCGAGGGATTCCCGATTTCTCTGTCTTGTCATTTCGACAAGGCCAAATTCACTCATCCCTAGGATGGTGCATTTAGCAGAGTCTTCTTTCATCGCCTCTTTGAGGCGGTCGAGTACTCGCCTTTGATTTTTGCGAGAGCGCATGTCGATGAAATCGCAGATTACAAGGCCTCCAATATTGCGGATACTTAGCTGCCTTGCGATCTCTTCAGCAGCTTCCATGTTGATACGTACAAGAGATTCTTCCACATCAGAAGCGGTGCTCTGAGAGGTGCTGCGCCCTGAGTTCACATCGATGGTGTACATCGCCTCTGTGCGCTCGAAAAAGAGGTAGCCGCCGCCTGGAAGCCAGATCTTGCGCTTCAGCGCCTTTTCGATCTCTTTTTCCACGTTGAATCTCTCGAATAAGGGGGTCTTATCGCGGTACATCTCAATTTTTAATGGGTGTTCTCCGCTGTATTTTGCATAGAGATGCTGGCACTGTTGGTAGGTCCCTTGATGGTCGACAAGGAGGCGGTCAAATTTTTTATCCACAGCGGTGAGGACGGCGCGTTTGATGAGATCTGATTCTTCATAAAGGCATGTGGGACGAGATGCCTTATGGAAATTTTCCACGATATCTTGCCAGGTCTTAATGAGGTCGTGCGCTTCTGCAATCAACATCTCGGGCGTTGCCTGTACGCTCGCTGTCCTGCAGATGAGTCCCATGTCTTTTGGCATCTCAAAGGCGCGGATGAGTTTTTTAAGTTGGTCTCTTGAAGCGGCATCTTCAATTTTTCGAGAGACCCCTCGATGAGAGGTATTGGGGAGCAAGACGAGATAGCGCCCAGGAAGGGAGATGTTCGATGTGAGGCGAGCTCCTTTTGTGCCAATGGGTTCTTTCACCACTTGTACGAGAACCGGCTGGTCGATCTTCATGATTTTGGTGATGTCGGCCTCTTTGCGCTCTTTATTTTGCAGCTTTTTAATGCCCCCTTCCCAGTCGAAATCCATCTCGAACATCTCTTGAAATTTTTGTGTGTTTTCAATGATGTCAGAAATGTGGATGAACCCATTATCCCCTTCGTTAATATCGATGAAGGCAGACTGGATATTATGTAAAATATTAGTGACTTTGCCGCGGTAGACGTTGCCAGTGAGCTGGCGATTTTTTTTTCTTTCAATGATCAGGTCGTGGAGGGATCCATTTCGTAAAGCGGCGTAACGAATCTCTTTGGGCTCGACATTCAGTAGAATTTCTTGCATTGAGGTTCCAGGAAAATAAATTAAAAATTTTGCAGTCTAACCCAAGATCTTATGTCTTCTAAGATTCTTTTTCCATACAAAAAAAAATTATACGTGTAGCTCTTTTTTTATGGTTTCCAAAAAACCGTGTCGAATGAGTCTAGAGGCGGTGGTGATGCTGTGGGTGAGACTAGGGGGGCCTGCAGCGCCATGGCATTTGATGACAATCCCCTCTACGCCACATAGGATGGCTCCTGGGTGTTCTCTATAGTCTAATTTTTTTCGTATCGCGGAAAAGAGGCCCTTTTCTAAGGGTAATTCATTGAACTCTTCTAGGATGGCCCTCGCGATCCCCTCAGAGGTCTTTAGGAAGACATTGCCTGTAAATCCATCCGTGACAAGAACATCGATGTTCCCTTCAAAAGAATCTCTCCCTTCGATATTTCCTGTAAAGGCAAACGAAGAAGTTTTGTGGCAGCTAGCAAAGGAGATGAGGTCGTAAGCGCGCCGCAGCTCGGGGGTTCCCTTTTTAGCTTCAGAACCGATATTGAGAAGGCCCACTCTTGGGCAGGGGATCCCTCGACTTTTTTGGTAAGCAACCCCTATCGCAGCAAATTGCACGAGATGTTCTGCCTTATAGATCGTATTCGCTCCTACGTCGAGAACTGCCATCTCCCCTCGCTTAGTAGGAAGCAAAACCATGAGCGCTAGTTTTTTAATGCGAGGGAGCTTGGGAAGTTCGATCGCGGCGCATCCCATTAATGCTCCTGTATTTCCCGCTGAAATAAAAGCTTGCAAGCGCCCCTCCTTGAGAAGGCGAATCCCTACGCATAGCGAAGAGTTGCGTTTTTGTCGAACGGCAACAAGAGGCGAATCTTCCATCGTAATGGTCTCTTCAACGGGACGGAATATCACATTGAGATGCGGAGGATGTCTATCCCTAAAAAGGGAAGGGGTGCCAAAAAGAACGAGGTGGGTGTTTGCATCAAGCTCAGAAGAAAAAGCAAGCACGGCCTCAAGCAGGTGATCGGAAGGAAGATCACTCCCTAATAAATCCACACCAATATGGCAACGCGTTTCCCCTTCTAGGAGATTACTTTGCTTCCGCATGGATCACCACGCGTCCTGCATAAAACCCACAATGAGGGCAGATCCTATGGGAAAGGCAGGATTTGGAACAGTTGGTGCAAGAGGCTGTATTTTGAGGCTTCTTTGCATGGTGTGAGCGCCTGGAATTCTTTCGCGCATTGGAAGTTCGATTGCGAGGTACCGCCATAAAAATTCTCCTTAAAAAGAAGGTGTAGTGTATAGAAATGTATTCTTTTTTAACAGTGTTATTTTAGCAATGTTATTTTAGCAAACTCCCTAGAGATCTGCAAAAGGAAACTGGGGTCCCCCATTTTCCTGAGAATCGTTCTCTTGTCTAAAAAATTTTTTTATTGATTCCCGCTCGGGACACTGGCCTCCGGAACATTCAATAAAAGAAGGGGTCTGCAAGAGGGTGAGTTCCCGAATCTCCTCGAGGAGATCGAACATAGGGCCTTGGATCTCGGCAAGGGGCTTAGTGATATAGTTATTTTTAATTTGAATGGGGACAGAAACGATCTCATTGCAGATGCAGCAGGGGATAAGGGCTGAGGTGGTGACATCTAGACGCACCAAGAGATGGCCATCGGCAAGGTAGGCTTCCCCCTTGATTTTTACAGAGTCTTTGAAAACAAGTTCTGGGTCTTGAATGTCTAAAAATGTAGGGGCCTCTGTCTCATCGATGGAGAGAGTATTGTCGTTCTTTAGTCTATCAACGTAAATTTTTATCTCTTGCATGGGGTTGAGTGTAGTGAATTCGGGGTTTTGAAGCTATGAGAAATTCAGAATTTCTCTAGCGGCCACTTCTGAGGGGTGTTTTCCGCTTAGCTCATCCAAAAGGAGGTCGCACTCCTTCTGGATGCGACGGCGGGTGGGTTCATCGAAGAGAGCTTTTACCTCTTTTTCAAGGCGAAGGAGGGTGAGATGAGGTCCGATGAGTTCTGCAAAAACGGATCGTCCAGCAATGATGTTGACAAGGCAATAAAAGGGGAGACGAATTCTCAATAGATATTGCGCAATGAGTCTGTCTAAGAAAGAGAGGGCATACACCACCACTGTGGGGACCTTGTGAAGCGCGAGCTCTAGGGTCACTGTTCCAGATTTAGCAATGGCCAGATGGGAGGCCTTCATGAGCTCATAGGCGAGCTCGGAAGGAACCCAGTGTAGCTCTTCTTCTTTCCATCCTTTTTTTTTCAGAATCGTTTTCATTAAAGGCAGGAATTTCTCCTCAGAGACAGAAAGTGCTATATGTAATGTGTCCTGTTGCTTCTTTATACTCTTAGCTGCATCTAACATCACAGGTAAGTTGCGCTCGATCTCTTTTGTACGGCTGCCAGGAAAAAGGGAGAGGAGGGGTTTTCCCATAGGAAAAGGCTTGTAGGTATAAGAGCAAATCCTTTCTGCTAAGGGGTTTCCCACAAAGGCGGTGCGCATCTGTGTGTTTGTGAACAGCTTTTTTTCAAAAGGGAGGATGGAAAGGAGAAGGTCTAAATTTTTTTCCATAAGAGGGATCCTCCGTTTCCCCCAGGCCCAGACAGAAGGGCAGACGAAGTGAACGAGCTTCCCTCTAAACCCTTGTTTTCGCAAGTATTTAGCGAGCCTTAAGTTAAAACCGGGGTAGTCAATGGTGATAACGACTTTGGGATTTAAGCGCAGGATCTCCTTTGCGATGGCATAAAAAAGGCGTCTTAGGCGGAAAAAGGCGCACAAGACATCGACAAACCCCATTACTTGCAACTCTTCTGTGGGGATAAAACAGTGCATCGCAGTGGAGCGCATTGCAATGCCCCCGACTCCTTGAATCGCAAGGGTCGGTTTTTGCGCATAGAGGGCTTCTAGTAGTCTTCCTCCGAGGAGGTCTCCACTTTTTTCTCCAGCGCACACAAAAAGATCGCACAGGTTAGGAGTCATGTTATCCAAGCTTTCTGCGCGGCTTTTTCTCTTCAGAACTTTGCATCACCTCATCCCACTCTTGACAGATTAATTGCAATGAAGGTTCTAAAGAGGCTCTTATTTTTAAAAAGTGCACAGCTTCTCTAAAGTCGGGATCTAGAGGGGCGCGTAGTTTCCTTCCTTTTTTCTTTTCTAAAGGGGTAAGTCGATATTGGGAAGAGAGGATCGAGATTAAAATTCCTTTCAATTTTCTAGACAGAGGGAGAAAGGGAAGAAAAAGCTCATCGATCTGTTCGTGGGCCTCCACTGCGATCTCTCCTAGATGGGGCACATATCCTCTATCGACATAGCGAGAGCGGATCCGTTTTTCAAAAATGGGAAAGACGATGCAAGCGAGTAAAACAGAGCGAGAAGGAAAGAGAACCTTGGGATCGTGCGACGCAACATCGACCTCTTTGAGGTAAGAGAGGATCTCTTCTCGTAAAGAAGACTGCATCCACTCGCCAAAGGCGGGCATCATGAGATCAAAAAAACCATGTTCTGTCAGCAAGCGGAAAAAAGGCTCTGAAGAGCCCGACTCGAGCATGCGCAACAGTTCTTCTTGAACACGTGCAGAAGAACTTTTGATGATCTCTTGTCTGCAATCGAGCAGCGCTGTGTGGACTGCCGGGTCGATGGAAAATCCAAAGCGCGCCTGGAACTTAAGTAAGCGGAGCATACGCACAGGATCTTGCTTAAAGCGGAGGAAGGGTTGTCCTACAGTGCGCAGTAAACGCTTTTGTAGGTCGGGATACCCTTCGACGTAATCGATCACTTCTTGTGTAGAAGAGTCGTAGAAGAGGCCGTTAATCGTAAAATCTCTTCTCAAGACATCTTCTTCAGGAGTTCCCCATTTGTTATCTCTTACAATTAAAGCCTCTGTCTCATTATCCCCGGAGCGAAAGGTCGAGACTTCCAAGATCTTTTTCCCAAAACGGATGTGGGCCAAGAGGAAACGTCTTCCAATTAAAATACATTGACGAAAGAGGCGCCGTATCTCTTCTGGCGTTGCAGAGGTGGAGATATCAAAATCTTTAGGTTTTTGATTGAGGAGCAGATCGCGTACGCTCCCTCCTACCAGATAGGCGATGTGCCCATGAGAGCGCAGCTTGTCCATGACGTATAGGGCATCTGGATCGACTTTGTCTAAAGGGAGCTGATGTTCTTCGACGGAATACGTTTTATAGGTCACTTAAGCATTCGCAATGTAAAAAATATTTTTTGATGGGCATTCTGACTGAACTTTAGCCATTGGTGGGGGCAACTTCGCGTCTAAAGCCTAGAGGCTTTAGACGCGAAGTTGCCCCCACCAATGGCTAAAGTTCAGTCTAAAGAGGGAATTGCAAAACTCCATTTGGGGTCCAAAAGCGCCTTTTTAGCGCAGGTTCAGATTGTAAAGGGACCTCTAAGGCCCAACAAGTTATGGGGTCCCTTTCCCCTTCGAACCTGCGCTAAAATCATCGCTTTTTGACCCGCAAAGCGGGTTTTGCAACTCGCTCTAAAAAATCTCCAATCTAGGGATTTTGCCCTAAAAAGTCAACATGCCATTGAGTTTAAAAAAGGTCTCTTTCCAGTAAAAATTATTTAATAATTCCTCTCTTGTTCTTCCCAACACGTAATAAGCGGCATAGAGAGCTTCGATAGAGGCAAGTCCCTTGGTGGGGTCTTGGCAATCGGTCTGCTTGCGCGGGTAGGCAGTTCTAAATTCTGCGGGCAGACTTCGCCTTTGAAACAAGTGGGGCTGGGGTAACTGCTTTTCCATGGTGGCTGCATAGCGCCAGGTTCCATCGATGAGAAAAAGGCCCAGGTGGCAATCTTGCATCGATAAGGGGGGCGCATCTAAAGTGAGCAATACATAGCGACTCAAATCGGGTAGAGTGTCATGCGGGTAGGTAAAAAAAAGAAAATCGGGGCGAGTCTCAAGGCCCCTAAGAGTGCATTTTTTTAAATTTTCCCTTCGGTGTCTCAAAATAAGGGTGGGAGGAAATGAAAACATTTTTTATATATATGCTTAATTAGATGAGAAATATTAATGCATTATCCACATTTTATCTATCTTATCTTTTTACTTGCAATTCCCGGCTTTTGCCAGTTCCATTTTCATGGAGAAACATTGCTCTTAGAGCAGGCGCAAAAGGCCCATAGGCCCATTGTTGCAGTTTTTTTAACAGAAAAAAACTGCCCTTGGTCGGAGCAGCTGCAAGAAGAGATCCTCTCTTCCTCTTTTTTTAAAGAAAAAGTGGAGCAAGAGGCGCTCGTGTGGCCCGTGATTTTAGGAGAGAATGCAGAAGACCTCTCCCTTGAGAAAGCCTACGGGATTCAACAGTGCCCCGTGATGCTCCTTTTAGATCCTCAAGGTAAAGAGTTTGCGAGATTGGCGTATGAGGGAGGAGATCCCCTTGGAGTTTCTTCGCAGGTGGTGAGTCTTATCAACGGCTTTCAAGAGGTGTGTAAAGCAGTAGACCTTGGGTTATATACCCTCGATGAACAACAGCTCATTAGAGTCTATAGGCAAGCGCAACCCCTCTCCCAACCCTATTTTTGCCAAGCCATTTTAGAAGTGGGGGTGCAAAAAGAAAGCGGGACCTTTTTCCTTTTAAAAAAATATGCAGAGATTTTACGCAAATGCAAATTAAAAGACCCTATTGCTCTAAAATGTAAACAGCAGCTCTTGCGCAAAGATCCAGACAATAAGCAAGGGGTGCATTTCGAAGTGGCGCTTCTCGACTTTGAAAAGAAAAAAATGACTCTAAAAGGGAGAGGCTCTGATGAGAAGGTGTTGGCTCCTTTATTGAAATATCTATCCCGTTTTGGAAAAACAGATACACAGCGTGTGTGGAGAATCGAGTTGTTGATTGCTGAATTTTTCCTCTCCAAACATGCCTTACATAAAGCGTTGGCACACGCGACGTTAGCTTACGAGCATGCTCCGGAATCTAAGAAACTTCAATTATTGCAAACTCTTTCTTACATGAGAGGAACTCCGTGAGTTTTCATCGCTTTAAAAGAGAGTGTACACAAGAGGTAGGCGTGTTATGTGGATCTGATGAAGCGCAAGAATGGTTGCTGCCTTGGTGGTGGTCTCGCTACTCTCAACATTGCAATTGGCCCGTGACCTTTTGCGATTTTGGGATGAGCGAAATGATGAAAATCTGGTGCAGGGAAAGGGGAGAGCTTGTCGCTGTCGACATTGAGGCTTCTTGTATTACATCTAAAGAGAAGATGGATCCAAAAGTGGTTTCAAAAAGCACGGGGTGTTATGCAGACACACTGTGGGTATCGAGGCTTCAGTGGTTCAAAAAGCCGTTTGCCCTCCTCCATTCCCCTTATCGCATAGGGCTTTGGATCGATAGTGACTGTGAAATTTTGCGCCCCATCACAGAATTGGTTTCCACATTTGACCCCTCTTGCCAAATTGCCCTATCTCCGCGCCCAGTTCTTAAAAGAAAGAAAGAAGAGGGAGTGTATCTTAAATCGTGGCACAACGGAGGCGTCATGGTCTTTAGCTATGGAGCTCCCATTATAGAGACGTGGGCAAAGGGAGTTGCTGAGTACAGTCATCAATTTGTGGCAGATGACTTACTTCTTTCCTATCTGATCGATTTGCACCAGCTTAAAATTCAAGAGTTTCCTGAAATATACAACTGGAGGATGAGGCAGGGGATTAATTTTGATGTAGCCATTTACCACTGGTTAGGGCCTCAAGGGAAAGAGTATATCCGCAATTCTGGAGGGCTACAGCCCCTTCTGCACGGATTTACTGAGTTAGGCTTACTCTAGAGTTTGCCACGAGGTGATTTTGAGCAGTTCTTTGGGGATTTCAAAGAGGAATCGCGAGGGGGTAGTGGTGACCTCTTTTCCCATTTTTTTTCTCTTTTTTGCCATGCTGAGAATGAGATGTTTTTTAGCACGCGTGAGAGCGACATACATAAGCCGGCGCTCTTCTTCTAGCCCTTTTTCTTTGAGGCTTTTCTCGTGGGGAATGATCTGGTCTTCTAGCCCCACCAAGTAACAAGCAGTAAACTCGAGCCCCTTCGCGCTGTGGATGGTCATGAGGTTGACCCGGTCTTCTTTTTGTGTTTTATCTCTTCGTAGCGTGTGCTCTTGATCTAGCGCGGCAGAAGATAGAAAATCTTTTAAAGAAACTTCAGAGCTTTCCTCTTCATAAATGGAAATGGCATCGACACAGTGCATGACATTTTCCCATTTGAAATCGCGCATTTTTTCACTTTTGACATCATCGGAAATGGTTTTTTTATAATCGATTGTGTCGATGAGCCAAAGGAGGGTGTCGTGTAGGGGAGGGGTTTTAAATTTCTCTTGAGCTGTCTCTATGAGGTGAACAAAAGAGGTGATCCCCTCGATCGCTTTGAAAGAGAGGGAAGCTTTACACTCAGAAGAGAGGGGAGAGGCGACTTCTTCTAGAAGGGTCCACAGGGGGATCTCGTGTTTTCGATTCCATTGTGTCAACACCTCCAGTGTCTGATCGGAGATCCCCCGTCTTGGGGTGTTAATAATACGCAAGAGCGCTTCTTGGTCGAGCGGATTGGAGATTGCCCGCAAATAAGCAAGCAGATCCTTGATCTCTGCGCGTTCGTAAAATTCTGTGCCGCCAAATACCTCGAAGGGGATCCCCCTGATCCATTTCCCTTCTTTTTCCCAGACCGCCTGCGAAAGGGCCGTTTCAAAGGGGCGCGATAAGAGGTTCGATCGGTATAAAATGGCCATCTCTTTCCAGGGAGTTTGAGTCTCTTTGCGCAACTTGACCATCCTCTGTACGACAGCTTGCGCCTCTTCTAATTCCGTAGGAGCATGAAATAAAGTGAGAAGGGGTCCTTTTCCAGAAGAGCTCCATAGAGTTTTGGGGTGTCTTTCCTTGTTGTGGGAGATGAGGTGGTTGGCAGCTTCTAAAATGTTCGATGTCGATCTGTAGTTCTGCTCGAGTTTAATCAACGTATCTGACTCAAACTGCAAGATATTTTTAATCTCAGCTCCCCTCCAACCGTAAATTGACTGATCATCATCTCCTACGACACACAAGTTGCGGTTTTTCCCTGAAATCAATTCGGCTAGCCGGTATTGGATCGGGTTTGTATCTTGGTACTCATCGATCATCACGTAATGATATTGCTCTTGGTAGTGACTGAGTACAGCGGGATGATTCTCAAAGAGCTCTACTGTGAGAGAGAGGAGGCTATCAAAGTCCACCGCGTTATACGAGCGCATGCAGCTTTTGAGTCGCAAGTAGAGATCTGCGCTGAATTGATCGTGCCAAGAGCTTTTCTCTAGACTCGCTCCCCGACTCTTGGCATAAGAAATTTTTTCAAACGTCTTTTCCAGAGAGGGGAGTTCTCCTTCATGCTCCAGCAAGTGACGTGCGAGGTGTTGTCCTAAACGGCGCACCTCTTTTTCGTCGTAAAGAGTGAAATTTGTCCCGTAGCCCAAATGGTGGATCTCTTTGCGCAAGATCTGCATGCAGAAGCTATGAAACGTGCTTAAAGTGATTTTTTTTGCCACTTTAGCAGAGACGAGCTTGCTCAAGCGCTCTTTCATCTCTTGAGCCGCCTTATTGGTGAAGGTAAGGCCCAAGATCGCCTCTGGAGCAACAGACATCTCTTTGAGCAGATAAGCCATTCGGTAGGTCAGAGCACTAGTCTTTCCACTCCCAGCGCCTGCCAAAATGAGGACCCTGCCTTGCGTTGCGAGGACCGCTTTTTTTTGATAGGAATTTAGAGAGGAGAGCATATTTTACTCAACATCGATTTTAACTCGATTAAGAGAGCTTGTTTAGACAATTCAGAGATCCGTTGTTGAGGAGTGATATTGAGCTCCAAATTCAACGGGAGCTCCCTGTATAAGGAGCGAAACGCTTCCCGAGCGAGCCTCTTGAATCGGTTTCTGTCGTGGGCTTTTCCAAATTTTTTAGACACAGTCAATCCCAACTTCGCACAGGGCGACTTCGCCCTTCGGAATTGCAGTGAGAAAAGCTGCCCTACCAACTGGTTTGAGTTGCGGTAAAGAGATTTATAATGGGAGCGATCCAAAATACGGGCAGATTTTAGAAATCTCCCCGTTTTTTGCTGTTGAGCCGTATCCATAAAAAGGGGGATTCAAGCCGTTGTCAGTCGTTTGCGTCCTGATGATCTGCGACGGTTGATGATTTTTCGGCCGTCTTTTGTTTTCATGCGGTTGCGAAATCCACAGGCGGTCTGGCGTCTTTTTTTGCTGGGTTGGTAGGTGCGTTTCATACGGGTTTCCTATTCAGAATGAAGGTTTTCGCCGCCACTATATCTGATCGGGACAGAATTCCTCAAGCAGGAAATACACATGACTTAAAAAAAATATCATGTATAAGTGTTAATTTTAAAAATGGTTTTAGGGAATCCTTGCGAAAAAATCTGGCAATTGCGTATAACGTTGGCTGACATGAATTTCTTTTTTTAGGTGAATATGAAAGTTAAAGCTTCAATTAAGGCGGATCCTTCCAAAGGAGATATTATCGTGCGCCGCAAGGGTCGTGTCTATGTTGTAAATAAAACAGATCCAAACCGCAAGCAGAGACAAAAAGGTCCTGCCCGTAAAAAGTAGAGGAATATGACAAAAACCTGGGTTGCAAAACAGAAAAAACGTGAACGGCTCGTAGGACTTAAGTGGGATAAGCGTCAAAGCTTAAAGAAGATCATCCTGGATATGAACAAGAGTGAAGAGGAGCGTCATGCAGCAAAAATTGCTCTGAATAAGTTGCCTAAGAATTCTTCTCCTGTGCGTTTATGCAGCCGCTGTCAGCTTACAGGGCGCGTCCGCGGTGTACTCAAGAAATTCAAACTTTCCCGTATCTGTTTTCGTGAAATGGCCAATCAAGGGTTGATCCCCGGCGTTGTAAAGGCTAGCTGGTAAGCATTTCTTAAGAGCTGTACAGCTCCTTAGAGCTGTACTACCTCTTGAAGCGGCTTCCACTCTTCCATCTCCTCGTTCCACACAAATGTAGCCATCTTGACAGATCCTTTCTCCCAGGCGCCCTTCAAGGCAATAAAGCTCATGGGCCCCAGCTGCTTCTTGTCTTCGTCAAGCACATACCAAAATTTTTCTTTCTGTGAGGGGACGCGCGGCTCGAAGGGGGTAGCAGGGGGAACCTTTACCCGCTTAACACTAGAGCGCTGCCTCGACACAAAAAAGAGGGCAAGCAAGGCAAAAAGCCCGAATAAAGCTCCCGCGACAAACCAGTAGGTGGGGTTTTTCCCCTTGCTCTTCGCATAGTTACCGCAGGCACACGCCAGCATAAAGCTCGACAGAATCGTAATCCACATATTCATATGTACTTCCCTTCTAAATGGGTTTTAGATAATAGGAGTTTTGGCCCCAAAATGCAAGCCGTTAAAAAGAGAGGCAGCAGCTCCCGGAAGTAATTTTTTGAATTTCTGAGGGTAGGTTTTTGGGCGTATGCATAAATAAAGACAAATACCCTTCCTTCTGACTCTTCTTGTCAGTGCTGTACCACTCAAAAATTTATATATAATCAAAAACCACACTAAAAACTAGGAACCTCCTCAAGCTTTCTCTATCATGAGGTGTCTAAGATTAGTTTG
>JAHFTN010000097.1 GCA_023269365.1 Chlamydiota bacterium
TAATCGATTGGGAATAATTTGTATGCGGTGCCCTTTTTTTAAACCTAGAACTACGAATTCAAGTGACGTTGTTGCGTAATTCACTTAAGCTCGACTTTGTACAAAATTCCGTGCGAGACCGAGACCGTTACCGAACCGAAGGCCGCGACATCTTTGTTAGCATAGCTGCTATACGCAATAACAGTTCCCGTCCTCTCGTATACTGAGATTCATCAATTAGTTGCAGTCAAGGCCGAGGGGACGGCTTGGTATCACAAAGAACATGTGACTTTTTCGGATATGCCAAGAGCTGTGCGACTCTTGGTGTGGAGAGAAAGTTTTAATTTCAGGAAGGCAAAATTTGTTCCTTCCTTGGAAAATGTTACACCGGAAATGGAGGAATGGGTGCAAAATATAGTGAAATGTGTGCTTCAAGCTGCGTAGTTTTCGGAGAACGAATCCTCGGTTCGGTATCGGTATCGGTCTCGGGCCCGGTCTCGCACGGAATTTTGTACAAAGTCGAGGAGAAGCATCTACTTATGCTGGTCTTCTTCGATCTCGTGGTTGATGTCTTCTTCTTTTTCGTCTTCGGGCTCTTCTTTGCTCTCTAGTACCTCGCGAAAGAGGACGTAGATGCCGCCTAGGGCAAAGAGAACCGGCAAGAGAATCTCCCAGGAGATGTTGAACTGGACGGTGATGAACACGCCGAGAAAGACAAAGAGGGAGACCCCCATGTCATAGTGACGCCCTAGTAGGTACTGCCTCAGCGCTAGGGGGATGCCGATGACGAGCATGATGCCGGGCCACCAGGCCTTCAGGTAGGAGATGAGGGCAAGCCCTACAAGGAAAAGAGCGAGGGTGAGAGCTTTGGTGCTTCTCTTAGAGGCGATGCGGCTCATGGGGTTTCTCCTTTTTCTGCATTATAGTGCAAGGGGCGTTTGGTTCAAGGTGTTTATTTAACAAATTGAAAATAAGCGACTTATAGTTATTTTATAAAAAAAGGAGTTGATGTAATCTAAAATTGCTATAAAATGGAGATGAGGTGAGCAAAAATGTATAACAGACTATTGAGTAAACCCCTAGAGGGGGAGCACAGCTTTTTTCTATTTGGGCCTAGGGGGACGGGAAAAACCTCGTGGTTAAAGATGAAAGTGCCAGGGGCATTGTATTTTGATCTTTTGAATCAGGATCTTTTTTTTGAGTTGCTTAAACACCCACATGCCATTGAGACGATGATTCCAAAAGGGTTTAAAGAATGGATTATTTTAGATGAGGTACAGAAAATTCCCGAGCTCCTTAATGAGGTGCATCGGATGATTGAAACTCATCGGTATAAGTTTATCCTCACAGGCTCTAGCGCGCGCACCTTAAAGCGAAAAGGGGTCAATCTCCTTGCAGGAAGGGCTCTTTATTATAAAATGTTTCCATTGACAGCTCTGGAATTGGGGGCAGATTTTCAACTAGAACAATCGCTTAAAAAAGGACAATTGCCCACTGTGCATACGAAACAAGTGAATTGTAAGGAGTATTTAAATGCATATATTCATGTCTATTTAAGAGAAGAGGTGATGCAAGAGGGATTAACGCGTAATGCCGGAGCTTTTGCTAAATTTTTAGAGGTAGCGAGTTTTTCTCAGGGATCTTTATTGAATATGACAGAGATTGCACGGGAAACTTCTATCGAGAGAAAAACAGTTGAAGAGTATTTTCAGGTGACAGAGGATTTACTGCTCAGTTACCGTTTACCCGTATTTTCCAAGAGAGCTAAACGTAAAATGGTAACCCATTCCAAGTTTTACTACTTTGATGTAGGGGTGTATCGGGCTTTGCGTCCCATGGGCCCATTTGATTCTCCTGAAGAGGCGGAAGGTCCCGCTTTGGAAAGTTTGGTCTTTCAGGAGTTACAAGCGATGAATCACTATTTTGATCTAGGATATACACTCTATTTTTGGAGAACGGTGGATAAATTAGAGGTTGATTTTATTCTCTATGGGCCCAAGGGGTTAGTAGCAATTGAGGTGAAGCGCTCCAAAAAAATTCATGCAGAGGATTTAAAGGCAATGAAGGCATTTAAGAGCGACTATCCGATGGCAAAATTATTCCTTTTTTATGGAGGAAGTGAGCGGTTGTATTTTGATGATATTCAAGCAATTCCGTTCGTAGAAGCTTTAAAAACGCTACCTGAATTGCTAAGCTAGGAACTGGAGGTGGCAACGCAGATAGGGCGCCGTGCGGGAGTGGGGGTGGCAGCTGACCTCTTCGGGGGTGCCGCTGGCTACAATGTGGCCGCCCTGGATGCCGGCGCCAGGGCCCATATCAATCAGGTGGTCTGCGATGCACAGGATCTCTACATTATGCTCGATGATCACCACCGTATTTCCCCTTTTCACAAGCTCTTGGAAGATGGCGACGAGTTTGACGATGTCGTCGGCGTGCAGACCGACGGTCGGCTCGTCGAAGAGGTAGAGGGTGTTTCCAGAGGAGCGCTTGGAGAGCTCTTTGCTGAGGCGGATCCGCTGCGCCTCTCCCCCAGAGAGGGTTGCGATCTCTTGTCCAAGACAGATGTAGCCAAGGCCGACAGCGCGCAGGGTCTCTAGAATTCTTACGACCTTCGGGATGGGAGGTAAGAAGGCGAGCGCCTCTTCTACGCTCATCTGGAGCACATGCCCTAAGTGTTTGCCTTTGGAAAAAACCTTTAAGCTGAGGGGATTGAGGCGCCAGCCGTGGCAACTCTCGCATACGACCTCGACAGGAGGGAGGAACTGCATCGAGATGGAGCGGATCCCGAGCCCAGAGCAAGCGGTACACATCCCTTTGCGGTGGTTGAAACTGAAATTTTTGGGAGTTAAGCCCCGCGCGACAGCTTCTGGAAGCGAGGAGAAAAAAAACCGTAAAGGGGAAAGTAAATCGACATAGGTGCTGACATCGGAGCGAGAGGTGGTCCCCATCGGGTTTTGATCGAGGTTTAAAAGTTGATCAAAATGCTCCATCCCCTCGAGCGTACTCCCCAGGTAGGAAACCCACTTTTCCCCTTTGTATCGTCCCCGCTTGCCCTTGAGGGCAAGGGCTGCTGCGGGGGTGAGAAGGTCGCTAAGGAGGGTCGATTTCCCTGAGCCAGAGACACCCGTGATGCAGGTGATCGCTTTCAAGGGGATCTCCAGATTCAGGTGTTGCAGATTGTGCAAATGGGCATTGTTGAGTTTCAAATAAGCAGAGGCGGTGCGCCTTACCTTGGGCAGAGGGATTTTTTTGCGGCCGCTGAGGTAAGCTCCGGTAAGAGAATGGGGATTGGCTTTAATCTCTTCGAGAGTCCCTGTCGCTGTGATGTAGCCGCCCGCTTTTCCTGCCACGGGCCCAAAGTCGATGATCTTGTCCGCAAGGCTTAAAGTAAGTGGGTCGTGCTCGACAAGAAGGAGCGTGTTATGAAGAGCGCATAGGGTTTTAAGGGTGGCGTTGAGTTTTTCGTTGTCATGGGGGTGGAGGCCAATGGTGGGCTCGTCGAGAACGTAGAGACAGCCGGTCAGGCCACTTCCAAGCTGCCTTGCAAGGCGGATCCTTTGCGTCTCCCCTCCGCTGAGGGTGGGAGCACTTCTGTCTAGCGAGAGGTAGCCAAGGCCAATAGCGCTTAAAAAATGCAGACGGTGTTTGAGTTGCGCTAGAGGCTCTTCTAAGAATACAGAACTCAACTCAATCCTGTTAATAAACACAATGGCTTCATCGAGCGTCAGGTGGCAGAGGTCTGCAATGCCCAGCCCTTGAACTGTGACATGGCGCGCTAAGGGGTTGAGGCGTGTGCCTTGACATGACGCACACTCATGTTGGCTAAAGAGGGGAAGAAGGGTCTGTTTGACCTCTGCGCAGCTGCTCTTTGAGAGTTGAGATAAGACGATGTTAAACCCTTTCCAGCTCAAAGAGAGGGGGTCAGCTTTTATTGCAATGTCAGGCTGCCCATTGAATAGCCATTGGAGCTGCTCAGAAGAGAGCTCACTCATAGGGCGTTTCGGAGAGATCCCCCTGTCTTTGAGCAGCTCCAAAAAGAGAGATGAAGCTTCCCTTGTGGCATACTCTTTCCACAAGAGGCGAAGGAGCGCTGTGGGGGTCATCTCCAGAATTTCTTCCTGCGAGGCGAGATCAGCGCCGTAGTGAAACCCTAAACCTTGACAATCCAAACACATCCCTTGCTCTGTGTTAAACGAGAAAGTGTGAGGGGTGATCGGGGGGTAGGATTTGCCTGTGCTGACACAGGCAAAACTTAAATTAAAAAAGAACTCTTCCTTCTCTAGCGCCGCAACGCAGGTGCCTTGCGACAAAGTGGTGGCTTGGTCGATGGCGTCAAAGAGCCGTTTTTTATTTTTCGATTCCACAAGCAACCGATCCACCACCAGAAAGAGGGTGTTTTTCCGCTGTCGATCGAAGGGAATCTCTTGGTCGAGCTCGAAGTAAGTGTCGTTAAGGCGGATTCGTAAAAAGCCTTGAGACTGCAGTTTTTCTTTTAAAGCTTCAAAGGTGTCAGTGCGCTTCAGTACAAGGGGCGACAGAATATGGAGTTTAGTTCTTTCTGGCAGTTCCAGCAACTTTTTCACCACAAAATCTTTACTGATCGTCTGGATCACCTCGCCCGTTTCTGGGCAGTGGGCAGTGCCGAGGTGGGCATAGAGCAGTCGCAAGAAGTCGTAGCTCTCTGTCATCGAGCCGATGGTGCTGCGGGGATTGCCGGCGTGGCTCTTTTGCTCGATCGCAATCGCAGGGGAAAGCCCTTCGATCTTGTCTACCTTGGGTTTGGGCGCTTGTTTTACAAATTGGCGCGCATAAGAAGACATCGATTCGATGTAGCGGCGCTGCCCCTCGGCATAGAGGGTCTCGAAGGCAAAAGAGGATTTTCCCGAGCCGGAAGGGCCGGTGCAAAGAGTAATTTTCCCGCGCGGAATCGAAGCATCGAGGTGTTTTAAATTGTTTTGTGCGGCGCCCTCTACGAGAATGAATTGCTGGGGAGAGACTTCCCTTTTTTCCTTCTTCTCGATCTTCAAGGGGACGGGTTTGAGGTAATTCTTTAAAGCGACAGCTGTCGGGGTCTGTAGCTTTACAATTTGCTCAGGGGTCCCCTGCCCCACGAGCTCTCCCCCGCCATTGCCTCCTTCTGGCCCTAAGTCGAGGATCCAGTCAGCAGTTTTAACAAGGTCCATGTTATGTTCGATGACAAGTACGGTATTTCCCGCATCGACAAGGCGGTGTAAGATTGTGACGAGTTTGTGGATGTCGTAAAAATGCAGCCCCGTCGTGGGTTCATCGAGAATGTATACTGTGCGTCCTGTAGAAGGGCGAGAGAGTTCTTTTGCGAGCTTGATCCGCTGCGCTTCGCCTCCAGATAGGGTCGGTGAGGGTTGGCCGAGTTTGATATAGCCGAGGCCCACTTGGTCTAGCGTCTCGAGCTTGTTGCGAATCGAAGGGAGAGCTGAGAAAAATGTGAGCGCCTCTTTTACCGACATCTCCAACACATCGTGGATGTTTTTATGTTTATAGAGGATCGAGA
>JAHFTN010000098.1 GCA_023269365.1 Chlamydiota bacterium
ATTAACTCGAGTTTGAAAGGGCACCCCTCATGGCAACTCTTCTGGGCGTGCGCCAACCATAAACTTGCCGACTGGATTGAAGATCTCTTTATCCTTGTTTTTTTTATAGCCTATGTAAAAAAAACAAAAGCGGCTCTACGTACGAAGAAAATAGCAGAACTGCTCTTCTGCGTCTTATTCATTGGAGCTGTGATCTACTTTGTCAACAGACTGTTTTTCCGAGAACATTTTAATATCCCCAGGCTCAGCCCAACACTTGTCGTAGAAGACAGCATCCATCTCTCTCAGGAGATCCCCTGGATGTCAATTAAAGACGACTCCTCAAAAAGTTTTCCTGGTGACCACGGTACGACAGCCCTTCTTTTTGCAGCCACCTACACCTATCTCGCTGGCTGGCGTCTCGGGCTCCTAGCTTGCCTTTACGCAGCTTTCCTCTGCCTGCCCCGCCTGATCACAGGCGCTCACTGGCTCTCCGACGTCGTCGTCGGCAGTGGCACCATCGCGATCTTATGCCTAAGCTGGGTCTTCTGCACCCCCCTCTTTGGCAGATGCACGGATGCATGCGCGCGCTTCTTCTCTTCGTTCTCAAGGAAAAAGGGGCATTAAAACCCAAAAAGTTGCAAAAATAGTGCCTTAAAACCCAAAAAGTTGCAAAATAGGGGAAAAGAGGGGTTTTAATGACCAAATTCTTACCAGAGGTTTTTGTTTCAAATGCAACCCTAGCCCCTTGGGTTTCGAGAAACTTAAAAAAAGGGCGGTTACGTAAACTTGGCAGTAAAGTCTACACTACAAATTTAATAGAATCTAAAGAACTCCTCGTAAAACGGCATGCATGGTTTATTGTAAAAGAACTCTTTCCCGGTGGAGTCATTGTCGATCGAACAGCTCTTGAGCATCGACCTGCAGCAGACGGATCTGTCTTTATTGTCTCCTCAAAAAAAAGAGCCGTTCTCCTTCCCGGTCTATCCATTTACCCCCGAAAAGGGGCAAAGCCGCTTCCTGAAGATAAGCCGTTTATGGAAAAACTCTTTTTGTCTTGTCCCGCTCGCGCTTATTTAGAAAATTTATGCAAAAGACGCACTCAAAAAAAAGCAGAGGCAAGAATCCTTTCTCGCAAAGAAATGGAAGAGCGACTAGAATCGCTTCTACAAGGTGCTGGAATTGAGGCACTGCAAGCCCTTCGAGATGAAGCTAAAAGAATCTCTTCTCAGTTAGGATTAGAAAAAGAGTACAAGATTCTCGATGGATTAATAGGAACACTTCTTGGTACCCGGTCTCTTCTCCTCTCTTCCTCTACTGCAACAGCTCGAGCGCAAGGACTCCCCTATGATCCAAAGAGACTTGACCTCTTTCAAAAACTCTATGAATATTTAAACAACATCAATACCCCGGACCGCTTTGTAAAAGATACGAGTACAACTCTTGCTTTTTTTGAAGCCTATTTCTCAAATTTCATTGAAGGCACTGAATTTCAAGTGGCAGAAGCTGCCGACATTATCTTTAAGGGAAAAATCCCTAAAGGCAGGCCTGAAGATGCTCATGACATCCTTGGAACATACCAAATCACCTCCGACAAGAAAGAGATGGGACACTGTCCTAAAAACGCCGATGAGTTTATTGCTCTTCTAAAGCGCCGACACGCTTTTTTAATGCAAGGACGGGCAGAAGTGCATCCAGGAAAATTCAAAACAACGTTAAATCAAGCGGGATCCACCCTGTTTGTAGCTCCCGATCTCGTTGAGGGGACTTTAAGGCAAGGATTTCAATGGCTGCAAAGCCTTCATACCCCGTTTCAGCGCGCCGTTTATATCATGTTCTTAGTCGCAGAAGTGCATCCTTTTACAGATGGCAACGGAAGATGCGCTCGCATTATGATGAATGCGGAACTTGTCGCAGCAGACCAAGCGCGCATCCTCATCCCCACAATTTTTAGAAATAATTACCTCTCCGCTCTCAAAGCGCTTACCCATCATATGAGGATCGATCCCCTCGTTCGCTCTCTTGATTTCTCTCAAAAATACACCTTTTCTATCGATTGGAGTGATTTTAAAAAAGCACATGCCCTGCTTTTAAAAACACATGCCTTTGAAGATTCCACTACAGCAGAACTTATGGGACATCGACTCGTATTACCTTGAAAACAGGGATACCCAGCATTAGTTCGTGAGCGGGCCCGATTTTTTCCAAAAACCCATAATCCTAAAAACGGCAGTTGAAGGTGGTATACCCGAACTACTTTAAACGTGGGTTTTTCTCAAGGAGTTGCCCTGAATTTTGACAGGCGAAGCCGACATCGAAGCAGCTCAACTCGAATGAGTTGGGCGATGCAGATGGGACCAAATTCAGCGGCTAACGACGCCGAGGAAAACCAACTTTTGAGGTAGTTTGGGTATAATGATCTGGTCAATTTTTATTTCAAGACGTAGACTATGAAATCATGTTCACCTTGTGAGGGATTATGCCGCTATCCGCCTACGACAAGCTCCACGCTTTATCTAAAAAGACCTCCCTAATGAATGCAATCCACTCCCTGCTAGATTGGGATCAAGAGACCTACATGCCCCATGATGCAATCGAGTTGCGCTCTATGCAGATCGAAGAGATCGCGCATCTTGTCCACAAGGAAAAAACCTCTACGCGCTTTGTAAAGGCGCTTGGAGCTTTAATCGACATCGAGACAGGAAGCATTGTCGATCCCAATTTAACACAAGAACAGGTCGCTGCGCTTCAAAGATGGCGACGCGACTACATCCAGGCGGTGAAGTTACCAAACAGCTTTGTCAAGCTCTTCGCAAAGACCACCTCTAGTGCCTCTCATGCATGGAAAACGGCTAAAGAGCATAACGACTTTCGCGCCTTTGCGCCTCACATGGAAAAAGTGGTCTCTTTGAGTCGTAAAAAAGCCGACATCTTGGGATTTAAAGAGCACCCCTACGATGCGCTTCTAGATCTCTATGAGCCTGAGATGAAAACACATTTTCTCACTCCCTTGTTCAGTAAATTAAAGCTGTTTTTAACTCAACTTCTTAAAGATATCGAAGTTAAACCCCCTTTCCCTGACACTTTCTTGCATCAATACTGTCCCAACCACCAACAAATTGCATTTTCTCATCAACTCTTACATGCGATGGGGTTTCACCCCTCCACTTCTCGACTCGATCTCTCAGCACACCCCTTCTGCACGGGGATGCAGCCCAAAGATACGCGCATGACGACAAAGATCCATCCTGAAAATATCTTATTCTGCGTAGGGGCAGTCCTTCACGAGGGGGGCCACGGCCTTTACAATATGCACCTTCCCTTCAAACATTACGGCTCTCCCTTAGCAGAGCAGGTCTCTTTGGGGATCGATGAAAGTCAATCTAGATTCTGGGAGACGTTAATTGGGCAGAGCTATCCCTTTTGGCAACACTTCTTTCCCCTACTCCAAAAAGGATTTCCAGAACAGTTCGGCTCTGTCCCCCTGCAAGATTTCTATCACGCGGTCAATGCTGTAAAGCCAGGCTTCATCCGCATCGACTCTGATGAGGTATCTTACAATTTGCATGTGATCCTCCGCTTTGAAATCGAAAAAGCCCTCATCGAAGGCTCTATGAAAGTCAAAGAGATCCCCGATGTATGGAACAGCAAAATGCGCGAATACCTGGGGTTAAGCCCCGAATTTGATGGACAAGGGTGTTTACAAGATATCCACTGGGCCCTTGGCTACATCGGCTATTTCCCAACCTATACCCTAGGGAACCTCTACGCGGTGCAATTCTTTGACACTTTTCAAAAAACCCATCCCCATTGGAAAGAAGCAGCAGCGCGCGGCTCATTCGAAGAAATTCGTTTGTGGCTAAAAGAAAACATCCACCAATATGGCCGCCAGTTTTTACCCAATGAGCTATGTCAAAAAATCACAGGGCGCGCACTCTCAGAAGAGCCCTACATTCACTACCTGACTGAGAAATATAAAAATTTATACAAAATCTAGAGGCGCTGGGGGTTAATTTGATTGCGGTTCGTCCTTTTTATTTAATGCTTCACCGACGACACCATCGAGAGCATGCGCTGATGCCTGAATTTTACCCCATGTATCTTGCCCCATTTCAACAAGATCTCTTATAGCGGATCCCTCTTCTCCATTAAAGATATGCTCTACAACATCTATGACAGTAACATAACGCCCTTTTGACCCAGGACACCTGCAAAGTCTTTCAAGACTAACCTTGCAAATTTAAGAAAAATAACAAGATATTAGGATGGACAGGATGAGAAAATCGGGAAATTTTTTACCTTTTTTTCATCCTGTCCATCCTAATATCTTGTTATTTTTCTCTCTGTTTTAAAGAGGGCAAGTCACAAGGACTTTGCAGGTGTCCTGGGTCAAAAGGGCGTTTTTGGACCCGCAAAGCGAGTTTTGCAATTCCCTCATCTTGTTATTTTCTTTCTGTACGAAAATCCAAGGATTAACGTTTGGAGAACTGGAACCGTTTGCGGGCGCCGGCAAGACCATATTTCTTGCGCTCTCTCTTGCGAGGATCGCGCGTCAAGAACCCAACAGACTTGAGGTCTTGGCGATTCCCCTGATCTTCTTGGACAAGAGCGCGAGCTACCCCTAGGCGCGCTGCGATCATCTGCCCTTCAATCCCTCCCCCTTTGACTCGGATGAGCAGATCATAGCGCTCTTTATCAGAGACTTTTTGCAAAGGAGCCAAAATCGACTGGCGTTGTAAGGGTAAGGGGAAATACTCTTCAAATTTTTTTCCGTTGACGAGGATGGTTCCTTTCCCTGGGCGAAGGCGAACGGATGCGACAGCGGTTTTTCTTCGACCTGTTCCTACTTGTTCTTGCATTTTCTTCATGGATTCCTTCAGAGCTTAATTTAAATGTTTACAGCGAGGGGAGTTTGTGCTTGCATAGCGTGTTTGTCACCAGCGAACACGCGCAGATGTTTCATCTGTGCCTCGGTAAGGCGTGTCTTGGGCATCATCCCCTTCACTGCATGGGTCACGATATAGTCAGGTTTGCGCGCTAACATCGTACGATAGGGCACCTCGCGCATCCCACTCATCGCCCCTGTAGGGTAGCGATAAATTTTTTGAGCCGCTTTTGCCCCTGTGACAACAATTTTTTCAGCATTGATGACAATAACCCCATCTCCACAGTCTATGTAAGGAGTAAAGCCCGGCTTGTGCTTTCCTCTCAGGACTTTTGCGATCTCCGCTGCAAATCTCCCCAAAGTCTTCCCCGTCGCATCGAACAGGAGCCACTTGCGGGTAGGGATCACTTCTTCTTTAGTGAGGAAAACGGTCGTATTTTTCTTCGTCGTCATAGGAGTCTTTAGCCTTTAAAAAGGTTGAGTTGTTCTCAAAAAGAACCCCTCTCACTCAACGAAAACGAGGATTTTTGAGGGTTTTTCCCACAGGTTCAAGAGCCACTTCGAAGGACATACTTTAATAAGTAGACCGAGAAGTGGCTCTTGAGCCTGC
>JAHFTN010000099.1 GCA_023269365.1 Chlamydiota bacterium
ATTTAACCCAATTGCAAAATCCTAAACGATTCTCTCTTTTTCCATAGAGATCTAGTGACCCTTCCCTTGCCGTTTAAAAAATTGCACCTCTCTTTCATGTTTGAGGGCAGCTTCTCTTGTTGCAAATGTACCGAGGTTGCGCCGTTTGCCAGTCTTGGGATTCTTCTTTAGAGAGTAGAGGCGGTAGCCGCCCGAAGCAAGTTTTCGAATCATAACACCTAGATAGATTTATTGAAAAAAGGATGGTTCTCTACTTTTGTGTAGGTCTTCGTCTCTACATTCCACACCATCGTCGGATCTAAGTTGGTTCCGTATTTGCTTTGCAGAAAAGAGACGGTGTCCTGAGGAGCCCAGACGGTGAGGGTATCAAATTTAGCCTTCTTAAGAGGAAAAACTTGAGCGAATTGCAAGGGTTTTGTGCATTTGAGCTCGGAGATCTTCCAGCTTTTTGGAAAGGGGCTGTCGATATAAGTGAAGAGGTAGCCGAGGGTTTTCTTTTCTTCATTGATCTCATAATGGTAAATATCGATAAAGTTGTGGGTCTCTTTGACGTAGAGTTTTAGAAAGGTCTTGGGCTTGGAGTAGCTCGACCAGTCTTGGATCTGATACTTTTCTGGATCGAGGGTCGAAAGAAGTTGTTTCACATTCTCATGGTCTTCTAACATAATAGAGATGTCGATATCCCAATCCCAGGGGATGATCCCTCCATAGCGGTAGGCGCCAAGGCAAGTTCCACAATCGATCCAGTAGAGGATTTGCTGTGCATCTAAGAGCTCTGTGAGGGTTTTGAGGGCTTGAATTTCCACCTTTTGTTTGTGGGTGAGCTGTGAAGGGCGTTGATGTCCTTGGCAGGGGATAAACTCCTCCTCATGGAAAGAGAGGATCCCTTTATGGTGGTATTCTTCTAAATGGGAGTGGATCTGAAGCTGCGCTCTCTTGATCTTGCGATGACGCCGTCTCACCTCGGGAAATAGATAAGAGGTGCCCTTTAAAGTGGTGCCCACAGTGTAGCTTACAGGAAGTGCCACAAGAGAGCTTAGTGCCTTTAGCCAGTGGAGCTTCTTGTAAGGATAGGTCTGAATAATCTCATAATCGGGAAGAGTCTCGTCCTTGATTACGACTTTTTTTCCTGCAAATAAATACCTAGAGGGGGTGAGAAAAAAATCTCCTACCGCTTCTAAGGGGTGAGGTTTAGACAGTTTGCTATTGAGAAATAGACTTTCTCTGATCGCGTGAAAAAAAGAGACAAGGGGCATCCCAAGAGGTTGCATGATGTCGCGCACGAAATCGGTGGGGACTTGAGGCCCTTCTTCTACGATTACAGGCTCAACTGTGTCGGACACGTCGGCATGCAGAGGAAAAGAAAGAGTGACAAGTGTGAACAGGAAAGAACAAACAGAAAGACGCATAGTAAACCTAACATGTTTGGTTGGGGAATCCTACAACAGATTGGTAGCAGAGGAGAAGATGTTTTACTCCATTCATCGCCTGATGGGGTTGAGTCTCCTTGGGAAGGGAGTAGACAGCTGCGATATTATCTTTAGAAACCCCCGTGTCCCAGGGGAGCTTCTCGGGGTGGGGCGTCGCTTTTCTCATCGCAAGGGCCCAGTACATCGATGCCAGATCCAACCAGTGGTAGGGCCAGGAGAGAGCTTCTTGGAGATCGGGGTCGACGAGCTGGGAGAAAAAAACTCGATCAAACGAGGGGTTTTGACAGAGAAATATCGCTTTGCCCCTCTGAATTTTGTGTTTTGAAAAAAGATGTTGAATCGCAAGGCCTACAGCTATCGAAGACTGTCCCTTGAAGACTCTATCCCATGTGGAGCCGTTTATTTTCAAACTTTCTTTATCGCTTAGCGCCCACTCTTCTTGGGTGGTAGCGACCACTGCTTCAAAGCTCTCAAGACAGCGCCCCGTCAGAAGATCTACAATCTCAAAGGCAATTTCGATCGTCTTGTGTTTGAATGGGTTAAGTCCGTTAGTTTCTGTATCTAAGAAGATGCCTAGCACAGTTTCTCCGCTCTTATATCCAAACAACTTCAAACGTTGGTTTTCCTCAACGTCGTCTAGCCCCTGAATTTGGTCCCATCTGCATCGCCCAACTCATTCGAGTTGATCTGCTTCAATGTCAGCTTCGCCTGGACTAAATTCAGGGCAACTCCTTGAGAAAAACCCACGTTTGAAGTTGTTTGGGTATAGTGAAATTTAACTCGACAAAGTCACATTAGACAAAAACTTTTTTAATGTCAAAGCCCCAGGGTTCGAAGGCAGCAAATGGGGGTGTAGTGCATGAATACTACCCCCATTTGCTGCCTTCGAACCCTGGGGCTTTCACGTTAAAAAAAGTCTTGTCTAATGTGATTTTATCGAGTTAAGGGTATCAAAAAGAGTTTCCAATTGCAACCTCTTTTAAAAAAAGGAAGTAGTCTCAAAGCAGGTTCTTATGTTATAGTGGCACCTCTTTACTCCAGGATAGGCGTTATGGAAAACCGGATTTCTCTTTCTCCTCAAAAATTTCGTGAGATTGTATTCCAACTGATCTATAGTCAGGATTTTGGTGGGGATGGGGAAGTCATAGGGATGTTAATGGCCCAACTGTGCGTGACAAAAAAAACGGTGCGCCAAGCAGAAGTTGTCAAGGAAAAATTCCTTGAAAAAAAGTCTGAGATCGACACCCTGTTAAGTCAGCATTCTAAATCGTATGATTTAGAGAGGATCCCTCGAGTGGAGCGCAACATCTTGCGTTTAGGGATATATGAGCTGCTGTGGTGTAAAGAAGTTCCCCCCAAAGTAGTGATTGCAGAGGCGATGCGGCTTGCGCGCAAATTTGCGACGGTAGAAGCTGCGAACTTTGTAAATGCTCTCATGGATTCTATCTATCAGTCTATCGGGGAAAAAAGCGATGAGTGTGTTCTCGAGCCGGTTTGAAAAAGGGAAGTTGCTCAAAGAGGTGTCTACCTTGGGGATCGGGGGGCCAGCGCGCTTTTTTGTGGAGGTGCACACGGCACAAGAGCTTCAAGAGGTCCTTCTCCACTGCCATACAACCCGCCTTCCTTTCTTTATCTTAGGCAAAGGGTCTAATTCCCTATTCGATGATCGGGGATTTGATGGCCTTGTGATTGCTAACAAGATCGCATTTTGCGATCTCTCTTTTCCTCTCATCCGCGTAGGGGCTGGGTATAGCTTTTCTTTGCTCGGCACGCAGACGGCGCGCGCAGGGTGGTCGGGGCTGGAGTTTGCAAGTGGCATCCCGGGCTCTGTGGGAGGCGCCATTTATATGAACGCTGGGGCAAATGGGAAAGAGGTCTGTTCTGTTATCAAAGAAGTAACCTACATCACAGCGCAAGGAGAAGTGGTTTGTTTTAAGAATGAGGAGATCTCTTTCTCTTACCGTTTTTCCTCTTTTCAACAAAAGACAGGGGCCATAGCAAGTGCCCTGTTCGAGCTTACCCCCTCGCAAATTGCTCGTCAAAAGCAGTTAGAAATTATCGATTACCGCACTAAGACGCAGCCCTACTCAGATAAGTCGGCAGGGTGTATTTTTCGCAATCCCCCTGAAGGGTCTGCTGGGACTTTAATTGAAAAGAGTGGGTTGAAAGGGCAGAAGAGGGGAGGTGCTGAGGTGTCTTGTGTCCATGCCAATTTCATTGTGAATAGAGGCGGCGCTACGGCTCAAGATGTGTTGGCATTGGCCTCTTTTGTTTCCCATGTTGTCAAAGAAAAAACCGGGGTCGAGTTGACAAGAGAGGTTCGTTGCATCCCTTTTCAACCGGGGGATGATGTTTCAAGCTGACTTACATTGCCATACGACGTGCAGTGACGGGACACTCTCGCCAGAAGAGCTCGTGCGCCACGCTCAAGAGTTGGGGTTGGCTGGCCTTTCGATTACAGATCACGACACGATCGGTGCCTACTCGGTGGCGATCCCTTTAGCCCAGGAGTTGGGGATGAGGCTGGGAAGTGGAGTGGAGTTTTCTTCTGTATTTCGGGGGATGAGCGTCCATATTTTGGGATACGATTTTGATTTGAATAGCCCAGATATCCATGCGCTCTGCCACAAACATTTAGAAAGAAGGAAAGAGAGAAATCGGCGCATTATAAAAAATTTGCATCGATTGCATATGGAGATCGATGAGGAAAAACTGCTTTGTCAAGGGAAAGGGACGATCGGAAGACCCCACATCGCAGCACTGATGGTAGAAAAGGGGTATGTCACTACGATCAGGCAAGCCTTTGACCTTTACATCGGCGATGGGAAAAGCTGTTTTGATGCAGGGGATGCGATCTCCTCTGAAGAGACGATCGACGTGATCCATCGCGCTGGAGGGAAGGGATTCATCGCCCATCCCCATCTCCTCAAACACACCAACAAGATAAAAGATCTTTTAAAATTACCCTTTGATGGCCTAGAATGTTATTATGCGAAGTTCCCTTTGGACCAGGAGAATAAGTGGTTGCACCTTGCTAAGGAAAAGGGGTGGCTCATCAGTGGTGGTTCTGATTTTCATGGAGGAGTAAAGGAGCATATCCCTTTGGGATGTTCCTGGGTAGATGAGGAGACATTTGGAAGGATCTTTCAGCGCAGACTATCTTAAAATTGTAGAGCTTTTGCTCTCTACCCCTTCCTCTTTAGGACTTAAGCCAGATACAGACCGCGCTTCTGCTCTTCATCTGGCTTTGCAGTGGCCTTCAAACGCCTACCCTACGATTCATGTCGCAGGGAGCAACGGGAAAGGCTCTGTGGTGGGAAAGATTGCAAAGGCTCTGCAACACTCTGGTTACCGAGTCGGGATCTACACTTCTCCCCACCTGATCGATTTTAGAGAGCGGATTGCCATTAATGATGAGCTCATCGAAGAAGCAGCTGTCATCGCAGGGGTAAAAGAGCTTCTAACTCTTTCTAAACAGCTCCAAATCCAGCCTACATTTTTTGAGCTGACCACTTTTTTAGCTTTTGACTATTTTAGAAAAAAACAAGTCGATGTGGCGGTGATCGAAACGGGAATTGGGGGCAGGGGCGATGCTACAAACGTAATCGATCCAGAGCTCTCCGTCATCACCTCCATCAGCCATGAGCATTCAGATCTGCTTGGGGAACAACTCGAACAAATCGCTTTTGAGAAGGCGGGGATCATTAAAGAGGGAGTCCCTGTCGTCTTGGGGCCCAATGCGCGCTATGAGTCGATTTATGCCAGGGCAAAAGCCCTACATAGCCCCGTCTTTATCTCCAAGACGATCAGCGAATTTTTTGATGAGGAAAATAGCGCTATTGCCAAGCTGGCTCTAGAGCAACTAAAAACACACTTTACTCTATCAGAAGAAGCCATCACAAAGGCTCTCACTCACCGCCCTCCCTGCCGTTTTGAAGTGAGAGGCAATGTTGTATTCGATGTCGCCCACAACAAAGAAGCGGTGTTCCACCTTCTCCAAGCGCTCCACAGCT
>JAHFTN010000010.1 GCA_023269365.1 Chlamydiota bacterium
AACATGATAAATATAAATTTTTTGAATAACAGACTTGACAACCCCCCATCCAGAAGGCTAGACTAAGGGTATGGCCGGATAGGTATTTAGCCAAGGAGCACGCTAGCATGATCAATCCAAGCATATTAGAAGAAGCGTTCCGGGAATTTACCAAGGATTTGCTGAAGTGGATTCCCGATGGGGTCACCCACGTCGACATGAAGCTTCTTTCCGACTTGGATCTTCTCAACCCCTCTGAACTCGAACAACCTGTATCGGATGCCTATCTGAATCAACATTTTCATATTATCGAAACTCCCGATAAAGTCACACTCTTCAATGAGCAGTTTGCCATCTGGATCGTCCCCGAGCTGATCGACGAGATCCCCACCACGACGACCTACATTTCTCTATTGCAACACAGCAAACCCCACCTAGAGATCGTCTATACTACCTCCGGAGTATACAATACACCCAAATACATCTTAAAGGTATTACAACATTTTCTTGCTGAAGTTCAAGACACAGAGGCGATCATCTCCGCCATCGATAAAAAACAAGCTTAACCTCAGTTTGGTGCGGGTTTCTTTTTTCTAGAGGGAAAAGCACAAGAAAAATAACAAGATATTCAGATGGACAGGATGGGAATTTTTTTATCCTGTCCATCTTAATATCTTGTTATTTTTCCCAATGCAAAGCTTAGCGGTACTGGACAAGAATATCTGCGATTTTCTGAGCTAACTGCCTATAGACCACACGGTCTGAGTCATCATGAGCTCCGTCCACAGAATCGAGTTGCCCCAACGAAAAATTTAATACCGTTACTGGCGTGCCGGGAGGAGTGATGAAGGCCAAATCTCGGATCGAATTCTCATCTACATAATCGTAATCTGCTGTGGCACTGATCACCTGAGGGCCAAAGACCACTTTTTGCGTATAGGTATCGATCAGCTGGATCTGCACAGACATGCTGCGCCTATTTTCTGTCCCCACAATATTGTCTCTGCGCTTTCCCGTTGCGGGATCCCTATCGAAACGAAATCCGATCCGATCATCCCCATCGGCAATGAGACTTGCTTCTAAAGTGAGAGCCCCTCCATTTTGGACGTAGTCAAATAGATGAGCACTACTTAGCACCTTGACTAACTCTGTATTTAAAATCCCTTGCCCATCCCCTTTGATGTAGGGAATGCTCAGAGTCGTCTGTGCATTCTTCTCCGACCCTTCAAAGTGGTAACCACAACTGGCGAATAATAGTAAAACTAAGAATCGATATCTCACTCGGAGGCCTCAACAACTTGCCCTTGGGGTGTTAACTCGAGTAACAAGGAAGGAGGTTGCTCTACAGGAGAAGAAGAAGGGGAAACACTCTCCGGTTTGAAGTCGAGTTTGCTAAGCCGCTTTTGTGCTAAAAATGCCACCGTCGTGTCGGGGTATTTAGCTAGGATACGCGTATAATAGATGTAAGCTGCTTGAGGCTTTTTTGTCCGTGCATAGAATCGCGCTGTCTCATACAGATCACTTGCATACACCTCTTTCATCTTTTGGACCAACTGCTCTGCAACAGAGAGTTTTTCCTCCCCTGGAAAATCTTGACGAAATCTTTTTAAGTTAATCTCCGCGAGGTCTAAGAAATCTTGATCGGGGTACGCCTGTTGACACTGCACGAGATAAACCTCACTCACACCGATATACCCTTCCGCTGCGAGTGTATGCTTTGGGAATCTGCGGATCAGCGTCTGATAAGTCTCGATACTAGACTTATACTCCTCCTCTTTAAGAAGCAGTTGCGCCTTACCAAAAAGTGCATAGGCAGCAAGGTCGTGGTGGGGAAGTGCTGTGATCACCTCGTCGTAGATAGCAATCGCCTCGCTATACGCAGAGAGCCACTTGGGCATCGCTTCTACCCCAAACACATGCTTCTTAGAGCCCCTTTGGTACTTTTCTGCAATCTTGAATTTATACTGAATCGCCTCTTCAAAAAATTTTGGAGAGCTTTGCTTCTTGAGGTATTTTGTAAAAAATCGGTTGGCAAGTTCCAACTCTTCAGTATGAAAATACCCGACGCCTAAGTAGTAATACCCCTCTTCTGCAAAGGGAGTCGAAGAAAAATTTTTCACAACAATAATCGACTGAACGATAAGCTCTTCCCAGTTCTGCTTCTGGTAAGCTTCCAGCGCTGCGCTGTAATGTTCCTGAACTGAAAGAGTCGCAACCTCTTCACTTTTAATCAGCTTGCCGTTTTTAAAAATATAGGCAGCATGAGAGACGCTAGGCACGACACAAAAAAGCAACAGGATTAATAACGGAAACACAATTTTTCGCATAAATTCCTTGAAGAGAATGGATACTTTCTCATAAAAAAATCATTTTTGTCAATGCACCTATAAATCTACATATTCCCCTTCTTGAAGGGGATGGTCTCTTAGTTTTTTCTTTAAAGATTCTGAGGGGTAGTAAAAAGCGGGGGAGAGCTCAAAAAGTAAGGAGTTGGCCCTCTTACCCGTTAAGAAAAAGTAGCGCTCCTGGTCGTAGCTCAGTAGGGCCTCTTGAACCGTTTTTAGACTCTTGTCCCCTTCTGCATTTTTTAGAGGAGCATAGTGTTTTTCCCTTGGGACAAGAAGAGCGCCACTCGATCTTGTGTAATTGAGCAAGTCAAATAAAAACCGCTCGCACTTCCCGACCCGTTTTGTTTCGTTAGCGATAAGCGCTGTTTTTTTTGCCAGGTGCAGAGGAAACTCAGCCTTTAACTCATGACAAAGGAAATGGATGAAATCCATCGAGACGCAAAACATCCCCGTGCTAGAGAGAGTAAACTCGGGGGCATAGGGAGGGATTTCAGAATACTCCACGACACAGAGTTTCCCCTCTTTTTGAGCCAACACCCCCATCATCTCCGTAGGAGAGACCCTCTTGATCGCCTTGAGGGCAGCATCAAAACCTGAGCGTTTGACAAAGCCCACAAGCTCCCGATCGATAGGATCTGCTAGCGCGTTATCTACAAAAATCAGATTCACATACTCGATCCCCTTCTCTTTCCACTTATGCCAGATCCCTGTAGAAAAAAACAGTTGCAACGCATGTCCATTCCCATCAGGGCCCATTGCTAGCTCTCCTGGCCTCTCTAGTAACCAATCCCCTTGCTCATCGATAAAGGGAAGCTCTTTTTGCTCAAAAAAAGAGGGGCGCAGACCAAAAAAGGCGTTCTTTTTAAAAAAGGCCGTAGTTTCCCCATGATTGACAGGCGATGTCATGATGGCAACGGGGATCTCCTTATTTGCCCAGTGAGCTGCAGCATTCACCCTTTCTGCCAGGTGCTGAAACAAACTTTTATGGCGCACGCAGCTCACAGGGACCATCCCCTTAGGCCCTGCAAACCCGAGGCGCGTTCCTTGCCCCCCTGCTAAAATGAGACAGCCCACCTTGCCTTGTGCCACTAAAGCTTCTCCCAGAGCAAAATCTTGGGGAGGCTCTGCGGAAGAAAAGGGAAGGGGGGTAGAGTGTGTAGAATGGGCTGTGAGCAGTCGCTTCTGCTCTTTAAGTAGAGGAGCAAACATCTTGAGTTGTGCGCAGAAATTTTCCTGTTGCAAAGGAGTTAATTGCTCCACCCCTACGAGAAGGGAGTATTGTCCAAGGGCATTGATAAGAGAGGGGAGCTCTTTAAGCATACACCCTCAATTTCTCAAGTACTGCAGAGACTTGTAGAGCGCTCAAATCTCGGTTGGGGGCCACTAAGGGATGGTGCACGAGTTGCGTATTGGCAGAAGCTACATTTTGTTTCAAAACCCCCTGATGGGGATCTGCCCACAAGGAGATCAACTCCAGGGGATACTCTGCCTCGATATAGTAGACCATGGAAAGGATCCCCGAATCGGGAACGACCAAATACTTGCAGCCATTTTTAATAAGAGAGAGCATCTCAATCAAAGATGTTTTTCCCCTTAAATCGATGAGTCCCTCTGATGAAAACTCCTCTTGCGAGGGAAATCCAAACAAGAGAACGCGGTAGTTTGAAGGGAGCGCTTTAAATAAATCTTTCCAGCGGGAAAGAGGCCAGTTTTTCTCGTAAGAGTAATGGGTTTGAGTTTGGACGTGGGCTCCGAGGTAGATATACTGCGGATCTAGTATAAAGGAAGAAGAGAGCTGATCCCACTCGCTTTTCCACTGCAGTTTAGGCTGGAGCTTTCCTAGTTGCCAGCGACACCACTGAGTCGGATCGGGATCTTGGATGACAAGGTCAAAAGAGGAAAAGTCAGTGCGAAGCGGCACAAGAGATCCCCTTTTTCCCTCAGGGTCGACCCTCACTTTGACATTTTTTAATAACTCAAATCCTTCGGCAAGGTCGGGCCTTGTCAAAATCGTAATCTCTGCCTGAGGAATCCAATGGAAGATCCTATGCACAACGGCATAGACTCCTAAGGGGATGTCGCCAAGTCCCCGATTCCAACAAAGCAAAATGCGCGCATTCATTTTTTTTTTCGCTCGAGAGAGGATCCGATCTAAAGGATTAATGCCATATCGACTCCATAATTTCTTTAATAGGGACACATGACCTCAAGCAATGATGGAAAGTTTAGAGCGTTTTGTCTGTAACTTTTTGTAAACAGCTTCATACACCTCATTTGTCTCTATCTGCTTCATGCAACGAAAATCGATGGGGCAGACGCGCTGATAACAAGGAGAACAATCGACGTGTTTATGGATCACAGTTCCCATTCGATACGGCCCTGTAATCACCTCGCTCGTAGATCCAAAAAGAGCCACCACAGGCGTTCCCACCGCATCGGCGATGTGCATCGGGCCGCTGTCGTTGGTGAGCAACACATCGCACAGACTCACAAGAGCCGCTAACTCTCGCAACGAGGTGATCCCCGCTAGATTCACAACTCTTGAAGGAAGATCTCTGCAAATTTCTTTAACAAGACTCGCTGTTGCTACATCTCCAAAATAAAATAGATGGGCATCGGTGGACTTGAGGAGCTTTTCTGTAACGGTGCGAAACCTCTCTGGAAGCCAACACTTCGCAGAGCCGTATGTCGCTCCGGGATTAATTCCTACAACCGCTGCCCCTTCAGGAACCCCATATTCTTTCAATAAAGTGCGCGCGTCTTGGACCTCTTTGGCTGTGAGATAGAGACGTGGCGCTGTATTGGATACAGAAATCCCCAGAGGCTCGAGGAGCATCTTATACGTCGTTACAAGGTGTTGGTTTTGAATATCCTTAGGGAAAGGAAGGCTTTGTGTGAGCAACCAGTTTCTCACATTACTTTCATAGCCGATCCGATTCTGCACGCGCCCAATCCAAAACCACCAAGCAGAAGAAAACGAATGGGTAAGAAGGATGCCCAAATCGTATCCCCCATTGCGCAGCTTTTCAATGATGTTGCGCCGCGTCATTCTCCTTCCAAATCGCGACGCCTTACTAAAACAAAACAACTCATCGATCTCAGGATCGCCCCTTAAAAGTTCGCATAGAGGAGCTCGGCACATCGCTGTAATGCGCGCTTGAGGATAGCCCTTCCTCAAATCAGAGAGGATGGGCGTTGCCATAACGAGATCCCCAATCCAGTTGGGCATCCGTACAATGATGTTTCGCGGCTCAAGCCCCCGAAGGGATTCCATCGACTCTCTCTATGTGTTTAGGTTCTTCGACTTAAAAATAGCAAGCGACGGGAAATTTTGTACACCTTAAGATGTAGAAAAGCGGGGAAAAGAAAATGAACTCTATTATTTTAGGGATTGATCCTGGCACCAGGATCACAGGATATGGGATCATTAAAGTAGGAGTTTCTCGCTTAGAACCGATCGATTTTGGGTGTATCCGTCCCCCCGTCAATCTGGATCTCCCCCAGCGCTACTTGGCGATTTTTCAGGGGATCGAGCAACTTCTAGACCTCTATAACCCAAGCGCTCTCGCCGTAGAGACACAGTTTGTATATAAAAATGTGCAAAGCGCACTCAAGCTTGGGGGCGCTCGCACAGCTGTTCTTCTTGCAGCAGTAAAGCGCAACATCCCCATTTTTGAATACACCCCCAAAAAAGCAAAAATGGCCGTTGTAGGCCATGGAGGAGCCAGTAAAGAGCAGGTTCAAAAAATGATTCAACTGCTCTTAACCCTCTCCTCCCTTCCCGAACCAGAAGATGCCGCAGATGCGCTCTCTTTAGCTATCTGCCATGCCCATACCCTCGCATTTAACCAAAGGAGATCTCCATGTACGCCTACATCAAAGGGATCGTCGCAGAAGCGACCCCCTCAAAAATTGTTATCGAAGCCCAAGGGATCGGATTTAGCCTCCTTATCCCCTTAAGTAATTTTTCAAAATTACCTTCCCTAGGAAGCCCCATCTTACTCTACACCACGTGTGTCATTAGGGAAGATTCTCAAAAACTCTACGGCTTTCTCACTCAAGAAGAGAAAAATTTATTTGAAACTCTCATCGACGTCTCTGGGGTGGGCCCAAAAACGGCCCTTGGACTCATCGGCCATATGGAAGTGCACAATCTCCAGCAAGCGATCCATCAGGGAAACTGCGCTCTCATTTGTAAAATCCCTGGCATCGGAAAAAAAACGGCAGAGCGCCTCGTCGTGGAGTTGCGCGACAAAATCAAAAAAACTCTTCATAGCTCCTCCTCTACTCAGCATAGGAACCTTCCCTCTACCGCAGAAGATGCCCTCTCAGCTCTCCTTAACCTCGGATACAATGCCTCTCAAGCTCAAAAGGCGGTCAAGCAGGTGTTAAGTACTCATGCAGAAGAACTTCCCCTTGCCACCTTCATCACCTCAGCGCTTCGCTCTATGTAATTTTAAAGTTCGAGCAAAGTTGACTTTTTCTAAAAGAACATTCACTCTGTAGAAAGAAAAGGGTCAACCCCCCGTTTTTTTGGTTCCTGCGATTTATTCCAATCAAAACGGTTTCTATGTCGAGCTCGCAAAGCAACCACGGGATCGATGTGAACCCTTCGAATGGAAATGCCCAAACTCCAAATATGGCAAATGTAACGATTTAACAGACGCCTTCTGTTCAAATTGCGGCACGGAAATGCAATGAAAAAAATAAGAGTAGGAATTCTATTCCTATGCTTTTTAGGATTGGGATTGTATTTTTAATTCTCTCCCCTCTTGTGTCGGACTCAGTCCAGTATAAGAGATGAAGATGTTTGCGTTTCTTTAAAAAATATTCCCCCTAATGAACAATGGGTTTTGGAATATTTCTTTCGTCAACTATTGCTGCGGGACGGAGGTGCTTATGTACTTAATGGCACAAAACCAGCAGCATTAGGAGACTTTGGCCCTCCCTCTTTGCGAGAGGTGCCTTTTTTTGGTTGGCGATTTTTCAGAACAAACAGTCTGTTAAAAAAAGGGTGTGAAACATGGAAGAAATATCAACATCTTTTTCCTCATGGCAACTACACTATTTTATGCCTTGAGGATCAAAAGAGTAATGGGTGTCACATTGCGCTGATTAATAATAAGCAATTCATTTGCATAATTGAGGAAAATATTGAAGATTTTAGAGCAGTTCTTGGCTCAAAGATGTCAGCATCTTCTCTTCTAGAGGGGCTAGCAAAAAAGGAGCAGACCCTATACCAATTGTTACAAGACCATTCAGGACTACTGGGAATTATTCTCGGTTACGGGAAACACAACGCCTCGCTTTTTTATCAAAGAGCCCTGATCGAAAATCAAATTAACACTTGCCAATTTGCCCCTAAAAAATTCGATTTGATTGAAGCTAAATTCAATGCACTTAATGTAAAACTTCAGCCTGTAAATCAAACAAAACCGAGTAAATTGTTATTTGCCCTATCTCCTGCTTTCATTTTTGATCCACATCATCCCGAAACCCAAAAACTATTAACACAATATACACGGCAAAAAAAAGAGTTCACAACTGCCTATGGCCGTGGGAATTTTTTAGAAACGACTCTTCGAAATCTACAAGGATAAAAAAATTAATTTAAAAATGATTCATACCTTTCTTGCCAGAGGAGAGAAATTCAGGTATAGTAGAGCCATTTTTAATGGGTAAAGCTCTTGGAATACGTTCATCTTCCCTACCAGAGCCACGAAACGGTGGCAGCCATCGCCGCCCCTCCTGGAGAAGGAGGGGTGGCCATCGTGCGCATCTCGGGGAAAGAAGCCCTTGATGTTGCTGCTAAAATCTTTTCTGGGCCCATCCACTCTTATAAAACGCATACAGCCCACTTTGGAAAAGTCCTCAACCTCCAGGGGGAAGTGGTCGATGAAGCGCTAGTCCTTGTGATGCTAGGTTCTCGGTCTTATACGGGAGAAGACACCGTGGAGATCCATTGCCATGGGGGCAGTCTCATCACACAGCGCGTGCTAGAAGTAGTTTTACAAGCAGGAGCGCGCGCTGCGAAGCCGGGAGAATTTACATTCAAAGCCTTTATCAATGGCAAACTCGACCTCTCCCAGGCAGAAGCTGTCCAGCAACTCATCGGGGCAAAAAACACCTTGGCGATGCAGACGGCAAAACAGCAACTCGAAGGAAGGCTCTCTGAAGAGGTGCGCGCCTTGCAGCGCGCGCTGACAGAGATCGCCGCCGTATTAGAAGCGTGGGTCGATTTCCCAGAAGAAGACCTCGAGTTCATGACGATCGAGTCGATACTGCATACCCTCCTGGGAATTAAAAAAAGGATTTGCCGCCTTAAAGACACCTTCCACGAAGGAAAAATCATCAGCCATGGGATCTCTTTATGTCTTATCGGCCCTCCCAATGCAGGGAAGTCATCATTGATGAATGCCCTTCTAGGAAAAGAAAGGGCCATTGTCACCTCCATCCCAGGGACGACGCGAGATCTCCTCGAAGAGGAGATGAAACTGGGCAACTTGCATTTTCGCCTCATTGACACCGCAGGGATCCGCCCTACGGAAGAAACCATTGAGCAAGAGGGGATCCGCCGCTCGAAGATAGCGATGGATGATGCCGATCTCATTTTGCTCGTCTTAGATGCCACGCGCCCTTCATGCCAAGAGGGAGAGCTATTACTTGCCAGCTGCCCCAAAGAAAAAACAGTACTCGTGTGGAATAAGATCGATTTGCAAACGCCCCCCGATCGGGAAGACTTCCCCTTTTCCACCTCCATTTCCGCAAAGGAAAAAATAGGGCTTGATCATCTGCGAGAAAAAATCGATCAGATCCTCTGGCATAGAGGCCCTCCCTCTAAGGAAGAGGTGGTGATCACCTCTTCTCGCCACCACTTCGCCCTAGCACAAGCCCTCGAATCGATAGAAGCGCTGATAAAAGCTTTGGAAACAGGCGTCTCTGCAGAGTTTGCCGCCTCCGATATGCGCGCAGCGCTCAGTGCTTTGGGGACAATCCTCGGCACTAACATCACAGAAGAGATCCTCTCTGCCATCTTCTCTAAATTCTGTGTGGGAAAATGAAGCTGACAAGACAACAGATCCAATCTGTGTTAAATGCAGAATTTCCCCATCCCGAAATCCCCCTTGCCCATAGCGATGCCTATACTCTTCTTGTAGCCGTTCTCCTCTCGGCTCAGTGCACTGATGTGAGAGTCAATGCCGTCACACCCCCCCTATTTGCAATCGCCCCCACCCCACAAGCAATGGTGCAGCTCTCCATCGAAGAGATCGCTTCGATCATCCGCCCCTGTGGTCTTTATCGCACAAAGGCAAAGGCTCTATGGCACCTTTCTAAAATCCTTATCGACAAATATAGGGGGAAAGTCCCCTCTTCTCTTTCCAAATTAGAAACACTTCCTGGCGTGGGGCATAAAACGGCTTCTGTCGTCATGATCCAAGCTTTTAATAAACCCGCTTTCCCCGTCGACACCCATATCCACCGCTGCGCAAAGCGCTGGAAGCTGAGCTCTGGAAAAACCGTCCAGAAGACAGAAGCCGACCTCAAACGCTTTTTCCCTAAAAAGAGTTGGCAAAAGGTCCATCTGCAACTCATCTACTTCGCTCGCAAGTATTGCCCCGCAAGAGGGCACCGAGTTGATCTGTGCCCTCTTTGTTCTTTGCTATGAAATTCAATTTTTAGTTGACTCAAGAAGTAGAAACGGCGCATCCTTGTTTTTGAACAAACTGCAAGGAGATAAAAATATGGCAACTATTCACGATCCTGCTTATCGACTCGGAAGAATCCTGGGAAGCGTAGGAGCCCCTTTTTGTTGGGTTTGGGACGGCAGCTTAGAAGGGCGCTTTTATGCGGTATCAGAAAAAACCCTTTTTGGGGCAGCTGTTGTAGGGGGCGTAGCTTCATTGGCACATCTTATCATGGAAAGAACTAGGGTGGCAATGCTCTTAGGAACTCTTTCTGGCGCCTGCGCAATGGGAGGCGTTGTCGCGCGTTCTGCGCGTCAACAAACCACCTATGAAGAAACTGTAATGCGTCAAGAAGCTTCCCATCAAAGAGTTGTCACCGCTTATAAAAATGAAAATCTAGCCCAAAAGGCGCAGATTGAACAACTTGCCGCGAAGATTGAACAGTTTGCCACGCTAGAAGACAGGTTAGAAAAAGAGATAGAAGGGCTTAAAGAAGAGCGCAAAAGCCTTAAAATGTGTGTTGCTGAATTAATTAAACATAAAGAAGGAGAACAAGCAAAAAACTTGACAGCAGTAGAAGCTCTCATTCAAGAGCGTCGCTCTGAGCTCGCCTCCTTGGAAATAAAAATAACAAGCACATGTGAGCAATTAGACTCAGTAAAAGAAGAACACAAAAAATGCAACGTCGAACACAAAGCGCTTCTAGAGGCCCAAAAAAAAGAAAATGAAAACTTGAAGGCTTCCAATCTAGCCCTTCGAAAAACCATTCAAGAACTAAATTTTGCTTTAACGGGAAGATTAACAGGCCCCTAGCGAAGAGCCAAAGAGTCCTCTCACCTCTATCCTCTGGGCCGAATACTCGATAAGGTCTCTATCGAAGTGGATCGCGTTCGGCTCGAATAGGAGGATGAGGCAAGAGCCTCCAAAGGAGAAGTACCCCTTTTCTTCTGCTTTAGCAACCTTTTGCATCGGGATGTAGGTTTGGTGGATGGTTCCCACGTACGTAGCGCCAATTTCAATCATCTGCACTGTTCCAAAGAGGGATGTGAAAAGGGGGGTAATGACCCGTTTATTTTCACTTAAAATTTCAATCGAGCGCTTGAGCGCGATCGGGTTAACGGAAAATAGGGGGCCGTTGAGAGGGCGCGTTTTTCCCGGGATGCCAGCGCAGGGGAAATGAAACCGGTGGTAGTCTACAGGGCAAAGGCGCGCGATGACCATCGCTCCTTTGGCATAGCGCTGTGCTAACACAGGATCTTGAAGTAAAGCCTCTAGAGAAAACGTCTTCCCCTTCACCCAAAACCCGTCTGCTTGGTCTATGCGGGGAAAGACGAGATAGCGCGCGTCTGCTGGCAACACAGCCATTTTATCTCCTTGCATAATCGGACGGCAGAGAGGATTGAGTTTGCGGATGAAAAAAGCATTGAACGAAGAAAACCTCTCCACTGGCTCTAGAAATTCAGACGCGTCCACCTGAAATTTTTTAATGAAAGGCGCAACCTTATAGCGGCTTAGCCGAGTTTTTTGTATCCACCCATACAACCGTGACAATAGAGAAAACTGAGAGAAGAAGGGAAGAATGAGGAAAGAACACAGCCGCTGCAAAAACCCCTTGCCATAGAGCAGCTGCAAGAAAAATTGTCCGTACACTTTTTCTTTTTCTAGCTTCTTAAGCTTACGATCAAAATAGATAATGTCCATTATGGCCTTGAAAGAGAAGTTTTCCCTGCAATGGAAGAGAAAAATTGGAGCTCATCTAAATAGTCTTTTGCAAACAAGTGCTCTAAATGGTTTTCCTGGATCATCTCCTGGATCTGTCTTGCTGTGCGCACAAGGCGACTCGCCTGCGCTTTACTCTGATTTCCTTGAATAAATTCTTCTTTATGCTTCTGGAAAAATAGCATGAGCTCTCTTAGCTGCTCTTGCTTTCTTAACTGCTCTTGTGTGACCCGGATCAATTTATCCACAATTTTGATCTCATCGTCATCTAGCAAGGGCCTTGTCTCTATGAGTAAAGCATCGGGAACGATCAGGGTCGGACTCTCCCCGAGACACAACGAAATAGAAAAGCATCCAAGTAAAAATAATTTTTTCATCACAGTTCAACCAAAAAACCCATTTTATAAGGAACTGGTTCAGATTGCGAGGATTTTTTATTGCGTGCTATACTCTAGACTAAACCCAAAAAAAGGCCTCTCATGAATCTTTCCCCATACAATACCGCCCTCATCTTAATGGGAGGGCAAGGAGAGCGTTTTGGAAGTTCCCTTCCCAAACAGTTCCATCGCCTCTCTGGGAAGCCCGTCTACTTGCATACCCTTGAAACCTTTATCGCTTCAGATCTTTTTGAAGAGATCTTATTAGTCACTCCTTCTTCTTGGATGCAGGCGGTAGAACAGGAAATTAAGTCTTACAATGACCTCTCCATCCGAGTTGTTGAAGGAGGCGCGACGCGCCAAGAATCTTCACGAAAAGGGCTACTTTGCTGCTCCCCTCAGACACATATCGTCGTGATCCACGATGCTGTGCGCCCCTTTGTCTCTAAAACTATTTTAAAAGACAACGTAGAAGGAGCCCTGCAGAAGCGCGCTGTTGACACGTGCATCCCTTCGAGCGACACTCTAGTCTACGCTCCTGATATCCGCTCCATTTGCGCCATCCCCAAGCGCTCTGATTACTTAAGAGGGCAGACACCGCAGAGCTTTGCTTACCCCCTCATCTTGAAAGCTCATGAGAAAGCTCTAGAGGAAGGGATCTTCAATAGCTCTGATGACTGCTCTCTCGTCCTTCGGTTAGGGCACCCTATCTCGATTGTTTTTGGAAATGAAGAGAACCTTAAAATCACCTCAGAGCTCGACTTGAATTTTGCGGAACAGCTCCTTAAATTAAAACGTCACACTTTGGAAAAAAGCTTGCAAGAACGCTCTCTCCAAGGAAAGAAGTTCGCCCTTACTGGCGGTACAGGAGGGATTGGGAAGGCGATCGCCTCGCTATTAGAAAAAGAAGGGGCCCTTTGTTTTTGCATCTCCCGCTCCTCTCCACTCTACCCAGCAGATCTCACCTCATTTGAAAAGACGCGTGCCGTGTTTGAAACTCTGTTACAAGAGCACGGCCCTCTGGATGGACTCATCAATAGCATCGGTCAGCTAAAAACCGCCCCCTTTCAAACGTTGACAGAAGATGAAATCAATTCCCAAATCGCAAGTAACCTGACAAGTGTGATGTACAGCTGCAAGTGGGCCCAGCTCAAACCCGGCGCGCACATCATTAACATCGCCTCTTCTAGTCACATTAGGGGAAGAGAGAATTATGCCGTCTACTCGAGTGCGAAGGCAGGACTTGTCAACTTCACGCAGGGCCTTGCCGAAGAGAGAAAAGATCTCTACATCAATGCCCTTGTGCCCCAGCGCACACATACGCCCATGCGCCTTGACAATTTTCCAGAAGAAGACCCCTCCCACCTACTCGATCCTTTGATCGTCGCTCAAGAAACACTTCTTCTTCTAAAGCAAACCTCACTCTCAGGGGAATTAATAGAAGTTAGAAAGCACCTTGAATGATGCGCTGGGCTTCGCTCTGGATAAAAAAACTTAGCTCAGGCTGATTCTGAGAGGCCCAGAGATCTAACCTTTTTGCCGCCTGCAATACCTCTTCTCGAAAGTTCATGGGATATTTCATGGAATTATCTGGTATGAGAGAGTCGCAATTCATCTGAATCGCATGGTTCCCAATAAATCCATAATGGTTTTTTAACGCGATATCTTGATTAGTAAACCCCTTTTCGCAACGGATCGCAATCAATTGCAAAAAGGAACGAATCGCAGCCTCCAGTCCCTCTTGATCTTGTTGTTTTATAAGGGCATGCAAATGATCAAAAATTTTCACCGCTTTTTTCTGTACGACAAACTCCACTTCATCTAGATCTACGTAATGCTTCTTCCCTTTATTATCTATAAGGGAAACCTTTATTCTAAATTCGCGTTTCTTATTGAGATGCATATAAACAAGCCCACTTTCATTGCGCAACATATCGTACGCGCTCTTATAGCTAGCAAAAATCCTTTCTGAAAAAAATTGAGTTCCCACCTCCAAGCGCCCCGTCAGACGCCGCAAAAAAGAAAAAAAAGAGAGCCATTCTTTGGGGAAGAGGTGTTTAGTTTTAAAAAATTTAAGGACGTATCGCTTGTCCTCACTAATAAATACATAACAGTGGGCTCCAGAAGCCAAATAATAGTAGGTCTGAGGGAATATTTTCTCGACGAGCTGTTTGTACCCACTCTGGGTGAGCGGATCTGTTTCCCAATTCTCATTATAATGCAGTTCAGAATAGATCTTTGCTGTACTAAAACCTGTGATGCGATAGCAGATAACCAGCCCCCCTCCCAAAAGAACAAGAGGAAACAGGACAAAAAACAGCAAGGGAAAAATAGGGGCTTTTTTCTTTTTCATCAGCAAGCCAGCTCAACATAAATAGTAAGCTTACTGAAGGGGATCTGTTGAAGTCAAGGTTCGAGATGGTTTCTTAAAAACCACACCATCTTCTCATGTGTTCCCAAGCGACGCCCCAAGAGATCCACAGTAGCGGGGTCATTCTCCCTTTCTGCTAACATCGCAAGCCGTCTTGCCCCTCGGATCACACTCTCATGCCCTTCAATCAGCTGCTTTACCATCTCAAGAGCATCGGTTGGCAGGTCTTCTTTAATCGTCGTCTTGGCTTTAAAGAAAGAGAAAGAAGCCTCTACGGGTAATCCCAAAGCACGTATCCGCTCTGCGATTTCATCGAGCGCCGGCGCCATCTCCTCATAGTGGGTTTCAAATAAAAGATGCAAAGGGTAGAAATAGATCCCCTTCACATTCCAATGGAAACTTTGCGTTTTCAAATAGAGGGCATATGTATCTGCAAGAAGTTGCATTAACCCCTCTCCCACCGCTTGCCTGCTCTCTTTTGTAAGTCCTATTTGCATCTCCATACCACAACCCTCTTTTTGACTGGATTTTAGCCATTGCACCGGCAGTGGCTTTTCAAACAAAAAGTCCAAAAGGACAGTGAGTTTGAAACAGCCTAACCTGCTGATGTCGAAATGAATAAAGAATTTGAGACTTGATGGACTCGAACCATCGACCCTCTCATTAAAAGTGAGATGCTCTACCGACTGAGCTAAAGTCTCGTGAAAAAGCAAACGGAATTCCATTTGCTCGATTTGACCCCAAGGGGATTCGAACCCCTGTTACCAGAATGAAAATCTGATGTCCTAGACCAGGCTAGACGATGGGGCCTGTTAATAGCAAGGCGGCATTGTAAAACGCGGCCCTGTTTTTCTTCAAGCACAAAACTCAAAAACTACACCGTCATGATCTCTTTTTCTTTGGTTGTAAAGAGATCGTCTACTTCTTTGCAAAACTTATCTGTAAACTCTTGGATCCCTTTCTCTTCTTTTTTCATGAGGTCTTCTGCGATAAGACCGTCTGCTTTTTGTTTGCGGGCAAGCTCATTGTGTTTGCGACGGATGTCGCGCACCACAATTTTTGCTTCTTCTGCTTTCTGCTTGCCTTGCTTTACAATCTGCTTGCGCATCGACTCATCCATAGGAGGGACATTAATGCGGATCGACTGCCCTTCGACGATGGGCTGCAAGTTGAGGTTGGCCTTCTCGATGGCCTTCGCAATCGCTCCTGCTGTCTGAGGATCAAAGGGACTAATGAGGAGTTGGCGCGCTTCTGGCGTCGTGACGTTTGCGAGTTTTTTAATGCTCATAAATGAGCCGTACACTTCTACACTGACCCCATCGAGCATCGCGGGATTTGCTCGATTCGAGCGCAAAGATTTGAGCTCGGTTTTGTAATGCTCGAGAGTCATCTGCATTTTCGCTTTTGCTTGATCTGCAACATCACCCATAGTCCGTCCTCCTTACCCTCCAACCTTCCAACGATGAAAAGTCTTCAAGCCGATCTCTTTACCCAACCGCTTCCCCTCTTTCTCAAGAAGCTGTGCTACTGTCATTGTATTGTCTTTGACATATTTTTGGCAGAGCAAACAGACTTCTTCGCAAAAAGCCTTCACTTTCCCTTCCACGATTTTCTCCACAATGTTTGCGGGCTTACCTTGCACTTGCACACGTGCAATCTCTTCTTCTTAAGCACGCACGGAAGCGGGCACCTGATCTACAGAAACATACTCAGGAGACTCTGCAGCGACGTGCATCGCGATATCGCGAGCAAGAGCCTCTTGCCCCTCTCCACCTGCCAGCACCACCGCTACCACAATTTTTCCTCCCATGTGGGAATAGAGACCGATGGAAAGCTCCGGACTTTTTTTGAGAAGAAAGAGGCGCTTTACCTGAATGTTCTCCCCTAAGCTCTGCATGACAAGAGCGCGGTATTGATCTATCGTTATAGAGGAATCTTTGCTAAACATCTTGCTCATTAAAGCGGGAACAGAATCGAGTGTGGAGTCTGCAGCTTCTTGAGCCACCTCTTTTAAAAAGAGCTTGAATTTTTCATTTTGAGTGACAAAGTCAGTCTCTGCATTCACTTCGACAAGAGTAATAGAGGCTTTGCCTTCGTAAAAACCAATCAGCCCTTCGAGGGTCTCCCTCCCCTCTTTTTTTACAGCAGAGGCCATGCCCGACTTGCGAAGAAGATCGATCGCTGCCTCCATGTCGCCACCCGCCTTATCAAGAGCTTCTTTACATTTTCCCATGCCAATGCCTGTGCGCTCTCTGAGCTCTTTCACCATCTCAGCTGTGACCACTCCACTCATCCCTCGTCTCCCTCTTTTTCAACTTCTTCGCTAGCATCTTCTTCTTTCTCATCTCCTTTCGCAACGCCTACGTTCAGATCGTTCTTGCGATCGATAATCCCTTGAGTGATCGCTTTTAAAATCAATTGAATGCTTTTTAGGGCATCGTCATTACACGCAATGACGTAATCGATAGGATCGGGATCGCAGTTCGTATCCACAAGGGCCATGATAGGAATTCCCAATTTCTTAGCTTCTGCAACGGCGATATGCTCTGAACTCGGATCCACTACGATCAAAAGACCTGGCAATTTTCTCATAGCGCGGATGCCAGAGAGGTTGCGATCCAACTTCACTTGTTGTTTTCCCAGCACGGAGATCTCTTTTTTAGTTAAATCCTCCCCACCTGTAGAGATCTTCTTCTCGATACGCTCAAGCGTCTTTACTGATTGACGAATGGTGGAAAGGTTTGTTAAAGCCCCACCGAGCCAACGCTCTGAGACGTAAAACTCTCCACACTCTTCAGCGCACTCTTTAATGACAGTTTTCGCTTGTTTTTTAGTTCCCACAAAAAGAATCGATTTGCGTTTGCCTACCATCTGTTTGACCACTTCTACAGCATTGCGAATCTGCTGCATCGTCTTTGCTAAATCGATGATATAAATCCCGTTCCTCTCTTCGAAAATGAACCGTTTCATTTTCGGATTCCAGCGTCTTCTCTGGTGCCCGAAATGGGCGCCACTTTCTAGGAGCTCTTTAATTGTAACTTCTGTTGTTGCCAAGCCTTGTCCCTTCTTTTGTTATTGACGTTAGCATCTCTCCTTTTTTGCCCTTAAAACACTGCGCCCTAAAAGCTTAGGAAAGATTTCGGTCTTGGATTAAAATTCTTAAGAATGAAGCGCCTGATCAGAATCGAACTGACACAAGTAGCTTGGAAGGCTACGGTTCTACCATTGAACTACAGGCGCACTCAAAATTAGACACCCCTTTTAACAAATGCCTCTTTTTTTTCCAAGGACTCTTTGAATTCAAAATAAATTTTGCATAAGAAGGCGATCCACAAAGTCGAGTGCTTGACTTTGCAGATAGGTTCAGAGGTCTCTCTTTACGTTGGCTCTCTGATTTGATAATATACCGAGAATGAATCCCTTTTTTGGTTTCTATGGACCACCACATCCCCGATAAAGCAAATAAAGTCCTTAACGTCATCATCCTGGGCTTTCTTCTCATCTTAATTCGGGTGTGGATCCTCTCGGTTGTCCAATATGAAGATCATCTCGAACAGGCAAGACGCCCTAAGCGAAGAATAGTCATTGACAAAGTGGAAAGAGCTACCATCCGAGATCGGTTTAACATCCCCCTGGCTTTAAATAAAATTCAATACAATGCAGCGGTATGCTACTCCGACATCCGACAAATCCCCTCTTCTAAGTGGATCATAGGAGAAGATGGGCAACGCCACCGCGTCCAAGTGCGCCTTAATTACATCAAGGAGCTTGCAGACTTGCTCTCCAAAGAGCTCCTTATCGATGCGCAGCTCATCGAAGATACGATCCACGGCAAAGCCTCCCTATTTCCCCATACTCCCTTTGTCATCAAAGAAGATCTTTCAGAAAAGCAATATTATAGGCTTAAAGCACTAGAGAAAGATTGGGCAGGCATCCGCACTGAAAAGGGGTCAAAGAGGTACTATCCCTTGGGCAAGGTGGGGTGCGATATCATCGGTTACATGGGAGCAATCAGCTCTAAGTCTTATAGAGAGCTCTCCCTTGAACTTTCCACGCTTCAAGAGTATCTCACCTTGCGCGAGTCGGGGGAATCGCCTATCCTCCCCAAAGGATTTAACAACCCTCTCGAAGTCAGAGAAAAGGTGAAATCGCTTCAAGAAAAGGCTTATACTATTCACGACTTAGTGGGAAAGTCGGGGGTAGAAAATGTGTTCGATACCGATTTGCGTGGCTTTGCAGGAAGAGTGGTGCAAGAGATCGATACTAAAGGAAATATTTTACGAGAACTGCCGGGAGAAAGAAAAAGCCTCTGCGGGCAACGCCTTCTTCTCTCCATCTCCTCTGAGCTTCAAAAATTTGCAGAAGAATTGCTCATTGCCAACGAAACAGAGCGCGAGCTGCGCCATCCCAACGGGGATCCCGATTTAAGTGCTCCTTGGATTAAGGGAGGGGCTATTGTAGCTCTAGATCCCACCTCAGGAGAGGTGCTAGCACTCGCTTCCTATCCTCGTATCGATCCCAACGATTTTATCCCTTCTGGCTCTACAGAAATCAAAACGCATAAGCTCTCCATGATCAATAAATGGTTAGAAAATGAAACATATATCGGGGAAGTTTGGGACGGGAAAAGACCTTTAGAGAGAGAGCGGTGGGATCGGATCCATCAAAATGTCTATACAGAATCTCTTTTTCTCTCCCTAGATAAATATTGGGAAGCAACACTCTCTCAGCCAGGGCAGACGTGGGATGCAATGCAACGGATCTCTTCTGCTAAAGAAGCGCTTTTATTCCAGAAAAAAATAGAAGAGCTTCTTCTCTTATCCGGACAAACCGATCTCTCTATGTTCATCGAAACTTTGCACGATCCCCTTCTTCGAGAGATCAAGCACAACTGTGATAAACTCCTCGTGATCGATCTCTGTCGCCTTCTTGTCTCTAAAGAAAGGACCTCAGATATTCTTCTTCCCTATCTCAGTGGGGTTTCTTTGGCGCATTATCGCACCTTAAATCAAGCGGCTTCTATCGTAAAACACTATGTAAAAATGCAAAATAAAATAGCGTTTCACTCCCACGAATTTCAGCAGTATAGAAACGCCCATTTCAAAGATTTCTTAAAAGAAAAACGCAAAGAGGAAAAAAAGAAAAAACAGTTTGCAAAGCCCTATACAGATTATTTAGAACATTTAGAAAAAGAACAATTTAACACTTTTTGGAGCGAGAGGGGAGACGCTCTTGTCTATGCCTTCCTCTGCACCAATAAGTCTCCTTCAGAGATTGCCCCTCATCTCTTTTTTTTAAGGCAAGAATTGCAAAAATTAAATTCTGAAGAACAAAAATCCCTTCTGCACAGCTTTCGTTCTTTTGAAGAACTCAATTCCCCTCTGTACGGAAAGTATCGAGCCTTGCGCCATACCAAGGGGATCCAGCTCGAAAAACACCTGGCAGCTGCCTTCTACCCCATCTCGGGATACGGTTACGGGCGCTCTCAAGCTTATCGACAATCGACTCCTCAGGGATCTGTGTTTAAACTCGTCGTCGCCTACCAAGCCCTTTTAGAAAGGATGCAATATTTCAAGGAAATGCAAACTTCTTTTTCTCATCTCAATCCCCTAACTCTTGTGGATAATTTGCAATGGCACTCTGCTCTTAACAGCCCAGAACAAGTCGTGGGGTTCTCTACAGAAGGAAAACCCATCAAACGATTATATAAAGGGGGATTTCTTCCTAGAAGTCATGCGGGGATTGGAACCATTGATCTCCTGGGAGCTCTGGAACAATCGAGTAACATCTATTTCTCTCTTCTCGCTTCCGATCATATCAAAGACCCTGCCCAGCTTATTCAGGCAACAGAAAACCTTGGCTTCGGTGAGAAAACAGGAATCGAGCTCCCAGGAGAAATTGGAGGGAGCTTACCAAAAGATCTCACTCATAATCGCACGGGACTCTATACGTTTGCCATCGGCCAGCACTCCCTTGTTGTCACTCCCTTACAAACTGCCATGATGCTCAGCTCCATTGCAAATAAGGGAAAAGTTCTCAAACCCAAAATCCTTCAAGCAATCGCTGGACAAGAACCTCTAAGGGAATATCAGGATCCTTTTTCACAATCTTCTTACCCATTTAAAGAGTGTTTAGCTTCCATTGGGATCCATTTCCCCCTCTTCACTTCAACAGTAAAA
>JAHFTN010000100.1 GCA_023269365.1 Chlamydiota bacterium
ATCAGCTCTCTGATAAGGGGCTGACTTCGGTGACAGGCCTCATGGTCACAAAGGCGATGATGACAGAGCTCGGGCCTGTGCTGACTGCCTTCATGGTCACGGGGCGTGTGGGAGCGGCGATGTGTGCGGAGTTGGGATCGATGCTCGTCACAGAACAGATCGATGCGCTCCAGACGATGGCGATTAATCCCAACCGCTACCTGATCGCCCCTCGCTTCATCGCAGGGACGATCATGATGCCTCTATTAACTTTATTTAGCATCGTGATGGGGATGTTTGGAGGGTATCTCATTTCCGTCTATTACTTCGGCATGGCTCCCACTACTTACATCGATCCTATCCCCTTGCACGTCAAATTTTTTGATCTCTTCGTCGGTGTTTTCAAAGGGTTTATCTTCGGGATCTTAATCTTGACAATCGCTTGCTTTAAAGGGATGCGTACGAGCGGCGGTGCGGCGGGGGTGGGAAAGACGACGACCAATGCTGTCGTCGTCACCTACTGCGCGATCCTCCTTTCCAACTTCTTTCTGACCATGGCTCTGAACGTGCTCCACGAGCAGATTTCTAGGTGGATATGATCAAGATAAAAAACGCGTGGAAACGCTTTGGATCTCTTACTGTACTCGCTGGCATGGATCTCACCATCGAAGAGGGGGAAACGCTCGTCATCTTAGGACCTTCTGGCATTGGAAAAAGCGTCCTTCTAAAGCACATCATCGGCCTACTCAAGCCCGATGAGGGTTCGATCGATATCGATGGGGTAATGATCACGGATCTGGATGGGGCTGAGCTCCTTAAAGCCGTACATAATATGGGAATGCTCTTTCAGGGAGCTGCCTTGTTTGACTCGATGAATGTCGAAGAGAACGTCGCCTTTTACTTGCATCAACATCGAGATCCCCATACGAGACACAAATACCCCAAAGCAGAGATTGCAGACCACGTCGCCCATGCCCTCGAGGTCGTCGGGATGCAAGGGACGCAGAAGAAGATGCCCTCAGAGCTCTCTGGGGGGATGCGCAAGCGGGTAGGCCTTGCCCGCGTAATCGTCTACAAGCCCAAGATCGTCCTCTATGACGAACCTACAACGGGCCTCGATCCTGTCATCGCCATGCAGATCAATGAGTTGATCGTAAAGACAAAAGAAGAACTCAAGGCGACGAGCATCGTAGTCACTCACGACATGTTCTGCGCCCTTTACGTGGGAGATCGCCTAGCCTTGATCCGCGATGGGAAGATCGCCCATCTGGCAGACCCCGATACATTTTTAAAAATTGAAGATCCCCTTATCCAGCTGCTCTACAGAACCATTTCCCAAGATCCCAGAAAATTAAAGGAGAAAAACCATCATGGGTGAACAAACAAAAAATATGTTCATTGGCCTTTTTGTCATCGCCACTTGTGCGGTGATCATCTGGCTTATTCTCTTTTTAAAACCCACTGTTGGAGATGGGAAAGAAACGCTTTATGTGCGCTTTTCTAATATCAATCAAATTAACGTAGGAACGCGTGTTCTTTTTGCAGGAAAAGCCGTCGGAGAGGTGGCGCAGATTCAAGATATCTACGATGCAAGACAAAAACCGCTATCCGATGTGCTAGGCGAGATCTACTACTACCAGCTCGTTCTTAAAATCGATTCGAATGTCAAGGTCTACGACACCGATACTGTCACCGTACAAACATCGGGACTCCTTGGAGAAAAATCGATCGCCATCATCCCCAAAAACCCTCCCAAAGGAGTTGTTCCGCAACTCGTCACGAACCAACCCATCTATGCACAATCTGTCGACCCGATCGAGCGCGCCTTTACTGAGCTCTCAAACCTCTCTCAGGAGATGAAAAAAACCTTTAATTTCGCCTCGAGCTGGATACAAAAAAATGGGCCCGCTTTGGGAGACACCATCCGCTCCTTTGGCTCTACGATGGAAGAGATCAAAATTACGGTTAATAACATCAATCAAAAGAAACTCGTCGATGATATCCAAACTTCTATAAATCAATTCACAGCGACTGCCCTTTCGATTGAAAGTTCTGTCAAAGAGCTCCAAGCAAATAAAGCCTTTGCCAACGCGGGAATCATGATAGACAACCTGAAAACGGCTTCAAAAAATGTGAATCTCATTACGACCGATATTGCCGAGGGCAAAGGCTCGATCGGTAGGCTGATCAAAGGAGACGACTTCTACTTGCGCCTTTCCGCAGTGTTAAGTAAAGCCGATACCGTGATGAATGATATCAACCACTATGGGATCCTCTTCAACCTAAACAAAACGTGGCAGAGACAAAGAGCAAAACAGATCACAGCTCTACATGCTCTCAACACTCCCAAAGACTTCAAAAAATATTTTGAAACCGAGATCTCTGAGATCAATACGGCGATGTCTCGCATCTCCATGCTGATAGAAAAGGCAGAGAAGAGCCCGACTAAAGAAAAGATTCTGAATAACCCCGCCTTCCGCAAAGACTTTAGGGAGCTCCTGCAGCAGGCCCATTCTCTCTCTAACAACCTCAAGATGTACAACGAGCAGCTCACCGAGACCGCCGGGCCTTAAAAAGGGGGCAGAGAAAAATTAACAAGATATTAGGATGGACAGGATGGAGAAGTTTATTTTTTATACTCTTATCCTGTTCATCCTGCCATCTTGTTAATTTTTCTATTCCCTCTTTTTTTCCTTGCTTAAAAGCCGCTTTCTGCCAGATTTTTCTTTGCTGTGCGTAGCATGAATGCAACGCAACAAATAGGCTTTTCTAATTGTGAAATTGAATCTCTGTGAAAAAGGCTCACAATTTTCAATATTCTTGAAAGTGCCATTGGGCACGCTATAGGAATCTTGTAAAAACGCAACGACAGGATCATCCGCATCCAAAATAACCACACGGGACAATTGAATAATCTCCTCAGAACTAAGGAGATTTTGCACCTTCTTTGCCACAAGATGGTATGACTTAGCATTCCCAGAATCTAACCAAGGAGCTGCAATAACTAAATCCCATCTAGCTGGAGATTCCCCCCTTAGAAAAAGGACAAACACAAGCACTTGTCCATGCTCTTTTTCTAGCTCACATAGAATTGATTTTAATTTATCTAAAGTTTTTTTCATATGTGTTGCAAAACCTTTTTCACGGCTGTTAGCATCCCTTTTGCCATTGAGGCCGTTTTTGAGCGAGACGCATATCGAATTTCCGGCTTCCATGCGGTAACAATAGACCATTCAGAAAAACACGTCTTCTTAATTTTGTCTTCGAACCCTGAAAGATGAAGAAGAACGTCCAAATCGTGTGTTTTAAAAGAGGTTAAATTTCTGAATTCTCCATCCGTTTTTGGATACCCATCCTTCCAACGAAGTGTTTGATTGATCCTCTTTTTTAACCCAATTTCAACAGCATATCCGCAGAGGTAATAAGCTCCATCATAAAGCCTGGCCTTTGTAAGGGCTTCGGCCTCTTTGACTCGATCTCTACACAAATTTTGAAGCTCTTTTGACGAAATCATCAACTCATCCAAAAAAATAGGAATGTGGAACCCCGAGTTTATTCTTCCGGTGGAATTTTTTAACAGTAGTATTTTTTTTATTCCCTCCTGTTTTAAGTGGTTTTCAGCTATACTGCGCTCCAAAATTATTGGGCAGTATTTAGATGAACGAACTGGTCTTTCTCCTTCACGTCCTGGTGATCGTGGCTTGCAGCCTCTTTGCCTTTAAAAGGGGAAAGGTGGCACTCACCGCCTGGATCGCCTTGCAGGGAGTGTTAACAAATTTTTTCGTTCTTAAGCAGATTTCCCTTTTTGGAGCTCATGTTACCTGCAGTGATGCTCTGACAATAGGCCTTTTTTTCTGCCTGAATCTATTAAGGGAATATTATGGGAAAGAGGTCGCTAAGCTGGGCCTATGGATTAGCTTTGGGGCGATGGCTTTTTTCGTGATTTTAGCACAGCTTCACCTCCTCTATGTCCCCAGTCCCTACGACAGTGCCCATGGCGCCTACGAGAAGCTACTCTCCCCTTCTCCTAGACTGTTGGGGGCTTCTTTGCTGGCTTTTTTCATCTCACAGCAGCTCGACTTGAGAGTTTTTCAGTTCTTTAAAGTAAAAATGCCGAAGAGCCCTTTTGTATTGAGAAATGCCCTCTCGACATCGCTTGCACAATTTGTGGACACTTTCTTATTTTCTCTCCTCGGGTTAGCTGGCCTTGTCGCTCATCTCGACCACATTATTTTCGTCAGCTTTGCCCTTAAGTTGCTTTTAATTGGCTTGATGACTCCCCTCACCCTCATTTCCAAGCGGTTTGTTCCCAAAGAGGTGCATGAATAATTTTGAATTTAAAATCGTTCAAGCGTCGAAAAGGTCGCGCGCGCGCGTCGGACAGATCACAACGCCCCACGGGGTGATCGATACTCCTAGTTTTGTTGGGGTAGGGACGAACGGCACGCTCAAAGCGCTCGACAATGCTACTGTGGAGCAAATTGGCTTGCAGCTGATGTTTTGCAACACCTACCACCTGCTTTTGCAACCGGGAATAGAAGTGGTACGCCAGGCGGGAGGGCTCCATAAGTTTATCAATAGATCGCTGCCTTTGATTACCGATTCGGGAGGGTTTCAAGTGTTTAGCCTGGCCTATGGATCTGTTGCAGACGAGCTCAAGAGCAGCGGCGCAAAAAAACACGAGGGGCACGTCTTGAAGATCACAGAAGAAGGGGTTCTTTTTCGCTCCTACCGCGACGGCTCTAAAGTGCTACTCACCCCCGAGAGTTCGATTGCCGCCCAGAAGGATTTGGGCGCAGACATCATCATCCCCTTCGATGAGCTTCCCCCCTATCACATCAAAGATGCCGACCTGAAGACGGCGCTCGATAGGACCCATAGGTGGGAGGAGCGCTCTTTGCTGGCCCACAGGGCAAACCCGCAGGCCCAAGCGATGTACGCTGTCATCCATGGAGGGATTCATAAACCTTTGAGGCAGCTTAGCTGTGAGCACCTAGCAAAACTCCCCTTCGATGGGTTCGCTATCGGGGGAAGTATGGGGAAGACGAAAGATCAGATGATCGACATGCTCGAATTCACTCTCCCTCTGCTCCCTTGCGACAAGCCCAATCATCTGCTTGGCATCGGCGATCTCGAATCGATTGAAAGAGCCGTTCCTTTAGGGATAGATACTTTTGATTCTTCCTACCCGACAAGGGCCGCGCGCCACGGCGTCTTGCTGACAAAGCAGGGGCCCTTAAAAATTCTCAAGAGTGGCAACTCAAGAGCCTTTCACGCCTCGGAGGAAGGATGCTCTTGTTCCACCTGTCGCAACACCTCCCTTGCGTATCTCAACCACCTCTTCAAGGCGAAGGAGACGACAGCACTCGTCCTTGCTACCATTCACA
>JAHFTN010000101.1 GCA_023269365.1 Chlamydiota bacterium
ACCAAAAGAGATCGCCTTTAAATACAAACAACGCAAACCCTACCGCCGTAAAGTGGGCCACCGCCAGCGTTACTTGCGCGTAAAAATTACTGAGATCACAGTTTAAAGGAGTTTTCACTATGGCACATAAGAAAGGGCAAGGCTCGACACGCAACGGGCGCGACTCTAAAGCGCAGCGCTTGGGGGTTAAAGCAACGGGAGGAGAGTTCGTCACCACAGGAAGCATTATAGTGAGACAACGCGGAACCAAGTGGCTCCCTAGTAAGAATGTCGGCATAGGCAGAGATGACACTCTATATGCCCTCATCGACGGAATTGTCACCTTCCGCAAGAGCAGCCGCACCCACGTTTCTGTGCTTCCACAAGCTTAAGCTTGTGTTGTTTGCGGATAGGTTCATGGATGCCCCTAATTTTTTAGGGGCATTCTTATTTTAAGAGAATAAAAAAAGATGTTTGTCGATTCAGCAAAAATTCAACTTCGAGCGGGCAAAGGGGGCAACGGCGTTGTCGCTTGGAGAAGAGAGAAATACATCCCCAAGGGGGGCCCTGTCGGCGGTAATGGCGGCAACGGCGGCTCTATTGTATTAAAAGCAGACGTCCACATCCCCTCTCTTGAGAGCTTTCGCAACCGGCGACAGATCCATGCAGAAAACGGCCTTCCCGGTGGGGGTAACTTGCAAAAAGGGCGCGATGGGAAGAGCCTCACCTTGCTCGTCCCCTGCGGCACCCTCGTTAAAGACACCTCTACCCAAGAGGTGTTATTTGATTTTACCCACGAAGGGCAAGAATTCCTCATCTGTAAAGGGGGCAAAGGGGGCAAGGGGAACCACTGCTTCAAATCCCCTACAAACCAAGCGCCTAACACCTTTACGCCTGGCACCGAAGGGGAATCTGTAGAAATCGAACTCGAGCTCAAACTCATCGCAGACATTGGCCTCATCGGCATGCCGAATGCGGGCAAGTCGACACTCCTATCCGCCATGACCCACGTCCCTGTGAAGATCGCAGCCTATCCTTTCACCACCTTGCATCCCAATTTAAGCTACCTCTACATCAAACAGGGCCCCAGGATTTTGATCGCAGACATCCCCGGCATCATTGAAAATGCACATAAAAACAAGGGACTCGGATTCGCTTTTTTAAAACATATCGAACGCTCTGCAGCGCTTCTTTTTGTGATCGACGTGTCTGGATTTGAAGGGAGGGAGCCGTTAGAAGATTTCCTCACCCTGCGCAACGAGTTAAAAAACTACCGCCCCGAGCTGTTAGAAAAGCCATTCCTCGTCGTTTTAAACAAAATCGACCAAGAAGGCGCAGAAGAACACCTGCAACATTTTTACGAGCACACCTCCCTCCCCAAAGAGCAGCTCTTTCCCCTCTCCGCCATGCAGAAACAAGGCTTAGAGCCCCTCATCGAAGCGATGCGCGCACTCGTGCCCCACGAAGCTTTATCATTGGGTTAGATCAGCGTAGTTGGTAAGGACTTTGGAAAACAACTCCCCAATTAAATAACCCACTGAAACACTCAATGTTCTAGCTGCAATACTCTTACAAGAAAAATCATTTCCTCCCTCATCTGGGGAAACAGAAAAAATAGCTAAAGAAACTGCTACTGCAACAACCGCAATTTTTTTGCCCTGTTACTCTCTTCAACAGGAGCATCCGGACTTGCTAGAAGAAAGCCAAATGTTCCCCATCCTACACTACTTAAATTCATAATTTTACCCTTAAGGTTTTACCTCTGTACTGGACAAAACTCCTCGCCTAAAAAAATCGAGGAGAGAAATAACAAGATATTAGGATGGACAGGATGGGGAAATTTATTTTTTTGCTTTTCATCCTGTCCATCCTAATATCTTGTTATTTTTTCTTTTCTCCTTCCCCACTAAAAAAATTTTGTCTAGTACAGAGAGGTTTTACATAACATCTGCCCTTACCTCTAAAAATCAGGTTCTAGACGATTGGTATTTGCGGTCGGGGTGATGAAATAGGACCACCGTGACGACAGCGATCAGCGTAAAGCCTGCGAGCAGGAGGAACGCCCCTTTGTAATTTCCGGTGATGTCGACGATGAGTCCTGTTAACACGGGCGCTAAGATGCCAGCTAAAGAGAGACAGCTCGACGTGATCCCTTGGGCCGCTCCCACACGCTCTTTCGCCACATCGATATTTGTGCTAAAAAAAGCAGGCTGAGGCAACATGCCAAACCCGATTCCCAAACTCAAAAACACAATAGAGAGCCCCAAACTATTTGCAAAGCTCAAGAAGATAAAAAAGATCGCAGCGAGAAACTGAGAACTCCAAATCACGTGTGCCCTTGCAAGGCGCGTGCTTCCCGTCTTTTGATAGAGCCAATCTGAAATAACGCCGCCCGCTTTTAAGAAGATCGCCCCCGTCAACCAAGGGATCGTCAAGTACCAGCCCACACTTTTTAAGTTAAGGCCGTGTTGCGATAGAAAGTAGCCGGGAAGCCACAGGGTGGCAAAAAATAACATGTAGCCAAATGCAAAGTAGGCGATATTGTTAGCGATGAGGGCAGGATGGGTTAAAATGAACCGCCAGTCCATCTTTTCTTTATCTTTAATACTTAAATTTGAAGCACTGATTAGCTTTTTCTCTTCTTCTCCTACGAAGCGGCACTCTTCTGGCTTATCCCTAAATAAAAAATACCACACAAAGGCCCATACGATGCCAATGGCGCTAATGGCAATAAACATCGTTCTCCATCCAAAATCAGAAACGAGATAGGCGCAAACAGGAGCTCCTAACACAGAAGAGAGGGGGATTGCCACAAGGCCCAAAGAGAGCGCCCTGGCTCTTTCTGAGGCGGGAAGCCAGTCGCTAATCGAGCGGCTCATCGCCGGAAAGTGGGGTCCTTCTGTAACTCCCAATAGGAAGCGAAGGCCGATAAATCCCCAAAACCCCGCAGCAAAGCCGAGCAGTCCCACGCAGATAGACCACCCCACGGCAGCTAAAGGCCATATCAGGCGAGAGCCGAACCGATCGACAAGCCATCCGCCCAAAGCTGTCAGTAACACATACCCCACGCCAAAGGCCGACAAGATCATCCCAAATTGGGTATCGCTAAAATGAAATTCCTTTTTCAAAGGCTCGATGACAAAAGAGATCGCAGAGCGATCAATAAAATTGACCAGGGTGATAAAAAAAATTAAACCCGTCACAACCCACCGATAATGTCTCATGCATCTCCTTTGTAAAGTTAGGTTGCGGACTCCCACAACCTTCGATGATTTGCCCAACAAGGGTGCCAGAAAAGGTAAAAAAAAGCAATCTATACCCAAACAACTTCAAAAATAAGTTTTCATCAAGAAATTAAGGAACTGATCTTGTGTAACAACTCGTTAGATACAAGCAAATTGTTTAAAGAAGAAAACTGCTGTGCTCGGCTTAAAATAAAAAGTTGTTTCTGCTCAGCAGGAGAAAACTCGGGGGGAACGTCATGCCAGACCCCCTCATGCCTAAGCAACTTGAGGTAGAAGCTCGCCAAAAGGGCTTGTGGCGGATTAACTCGACAGACGTGCCCATGGTAGGCTTTGTACAGCTCGAAGAGTTGCGGCGCCGCTTTTCCCGGCAGCTGAGAGCGCATAATGGCTTGAGAAAGGGCCCCTGCCGTGCGCAGCCATTCCAAATTTCCCCTTAAGACGAGGTGCTCATTTAACACCGTCCCATCTTGAAAGCGCATCAGCTCTGAGCGCCCCCTCAAAAAATGGTATTCCCCGTGGCAAAAGGGGGTCGTAAGCGCAAGTAGATGGGTCCGCTTGGGAGAGACCCCCTTGACAATGAGGCTAAGCACCCCATGCGGGGTAAAGAGCGTGATAATCCGCTCCCGTTCTTTATACTCTTGGGAGCGCAGCACGATCCCTTCTGTTTTTTCTTCTTGCATAAGGGCAATTGTGCAAGCCTCACTTGTTTTTTTCTAGTGAAACAAGTAACCTCGATTCCTTGCACCGATAGCTCAATCGGATAGAGTACCCGGCTTCGAACCGGGTGGTTACAGGTTCGAGTCCTGTTCGGTGCATATTTTCGAAAGAGGCCTATTCTTGAGGCTCTATGATCAGGATCTCTTGGGGGTCTGGGGGATCTGCCAGGACGACTTTGCGGTCGCGCTCTTCGTCAGTAATCCACTCCTCTTCCTCATCTGCCATGACCATATTGTCGTAGTCGGGCTCCATCTCTTCCTCGGGCTGGGAGCAGGCGGCTAGTAAAACAAAGAGAAGCGAAAAATATTTCATAAAGGCACCTTGTGAACCTGGGTTCTTTTCATTATAACTGATTGGCACGCTTCTTGCATCTAGATTTTATTACCATTCAATGAAGGTGACATTATGATGAACCAAGAAGAGATGTTAAGGAAAATTTCAGAGCTTGAGTCGATGAACGATCAGCTCCAGACAGAGATTCGCTACCTCGATAAACTGTTAAAAAAGGTGGGGTTCTCAGAGGGGCTTAAAACGCTGAAAGCTGCCGCACACGAGCTACTCGATCAAGACAAAGATGCGGAAGGATTCTAATAGACTTCTTTCGGAACTTGCTTTGCTTGAAAAAATCATCGGTTTTTTCTGCAAATGAAGTTTCGAAAGAAGTCTAATCGAGGAGGCTGAGGAGCTCTTCGAGGGAGATCCCTCCTGAAGAGGCGTCTAAATCTAAAAAAGAGCTCGAAAGGGCTTTTTTATGGGTTTTGAGATGGAGGATTTTCTCTTCGATGCTCAGCGCTGTGATGTATCTACGTGCAATGACAGAGCCCGTTTTTCCTAACCTATGGACCCGATCGATCGCTTGGGCTTCGACGGCGTCATTCCACCAAGGGTCGTAGAGAAAGACATAGTCAGCTGCCGTGAGGTTGAGGCCGACGCCCCCCGCTTTAAGGCTAATTAAGAAGATCGGGACTGTGTCGTCTTCTTGGAAGGTGCGGACCACCTCCTCTCGGTTGCGCACGCTTCCATCGAGGTAGACAGAGCTCCATCCCCGCCTTTTCACTTCAGCCTCAATCAAGCGGAGCATCGAGGTGAATTGGGAATAGACGAGCACCTTGCGCTTCTCTTGCATCACCTCATGGAGGTCGGAAAAGAGGCGCTCGAATTTGCCGCTCGTAGCAAAAAGGTCTTCTTGCGGCGCGAGGAGATGGGGGTGGGCACAAAGCTGGCGGAGGCGCAAAATGGCTTCTAAGATCTCGATCCGACGGGGAGAGCCCCCCTCCAAGGTAATTTTCTGTTTCGTGTTTTTAAGCCAGCTGTCGTAGAGGATTTTTTGCGGCTCTGTCATCTCGACAAAGAGGGTCTGCTCTAACTTGGGAGGGAGCTGCGATAAAACTTGTTCTTTTTTGC
>JAHFTN010000102.1 GCA_023269365.1 Chlamydiota bacterium
AAAGGCAAGAGTAGTCCCTGCTGTCATGTTCAAGGTAGTCGTTCCCAGAGCCGAGGCATGACCTAAACCTATCGTTCCTACAGTAAGAGAGGTTCCTCCTGTGTACCCATTGTTTCCAGATAGGGTCAGAGTTCCACTTCCTGCTTTAATCAGCCCTCCTGCACTGCTTATCGTTCCTGAGAATGTGGTTGAATTCGACGTGCCGGCAGTCAGAGTGAGTCCTGAATCTAAAATGAGGTTTCCCGATCCTGAGAGATCTCCCACAGTTTGGCTTGCCACAGAAACGCGCAGCGTCCCAGAGGCTCCAATTGTCATGCTCCCTGTGGATAATAACACACTTGCTGCGCCTGTAACGACTGTTCCCGAGTTAATCGAAGTTTCACCATAAGTGTTCACTCCAGTAAGAGTGAGTGTATTCGTCGTTCCTATCACTGTGAGTGCTGCATTAGAGCCCGAGATGACTCCAGACAAAGTGCCCGATGCTGTTGTGATATTAACATTAGCCCCAGCGCCAGATAAAGTAATGGGATTGGGGATCGTCACTGCAGAGACGAATGCAATGGTTGTTCCTGCCGTCATCGTCAATGAGCCATTTGCATTTCCAAAAGCTGTGGCAGATGCGATGGCAATCGTTCCTGCATTAAGTGAGGTTCCTCCTGTAAACGTATTGCCTACACCTCCGAGCCTTAGGGTCCCACTTCCCTCCTTTACAAGAGCTCCATTAGTCATAGCACGTGTTGTGGTAGATACCCCAGATGCAGCGGAGCTAGCCCCCACATCAAAAGTTCTCGAACTTCCATTCAAATTGATATTAGCAGAAATTGTTGTTGTCCCTACAGAACCGTTGAAAAGCAGACCTGATCCTGCCCCGGAAAATAGGAGAGTTCCTGTACTGTTAATTGTACAGGAGTCTCCTGTGGTAAGTGCAGAAGTTGTTGTGCCAGCAATAGCAAGAGTAGAGGTGATTGTAATTGTTGAAGATGTCAGAGTGACATTTCTTCCGCTTAGAGAAGATCCCACGGTAGTTGTGTTTTGGACTATCGCATCATCAGTAGAGCCAGGGAAAGTAGATCCCCCATCACCACTTGTCCAATGCGCGTTTGCATTCCAGGCAGTATTCGCATCCGCAGTTGTCGTATAGGTAAACGCTGTTAAAAAGCAAGGGGTCATTAAGATCAAAGAAGCAATACTGAAACGAGGTGTTACACGCAGCAACTTCAAAATTTGGCTTCCCACGAAGTGGATGCCTAAGGGGTGAATTGGGCGAAGTAGAAGTAGTCTCTGTGTACGAACAGGAGAGATGCCCATCTCATTAAGATCTAAATTTTGCACTAGAACCTTATGATCTCAGTAAGTAAATCTCGACGCGCAAAAACGTTTTTCACAGCGATAAAGCCTGATCATAAGCCACGAATTAAATTTAAAGAAAGATTTTATTTGTACTGGACTTTATACCCAAACTACCTCAAAAGTTGGTTTTCCTCAGCGTCGTTAGCCGCTGAGGAAAACCAACTTTTGAGGTAGTTTGGGTATATGTCCTGCGAAGCAGCTCGGAAACCTGCGGAAAAATCCTTTAAAAATCAGAGCACTCGACTTTGCGGATAGGTTCATAGTTCTGTTTTGAAGCCTTCTTTGCTGATTTGTATAAGGTACGTCCCTCTTGGAGGAAGGCAAATGCCGGGGAAAGAAAAAAATTTCCTTCCTTCTTTTTCTATGAGATGACCCGTCAGAAAGTAGGGATGCCCCAAGCAAGCTTCAACTTCTTTTAGACATCCTTGTTGAATGAGTGTACGGATGTAGCCCGATGAAAGGGGAAGGTTGCCGACCCTAGTTTTATCGACGTAATCCACTTCTATATTCAGCTCTTTTGCGACACGTCGTACATTAACCTCATCGCCCCCCTTTCCTTTGCCAAAAGTAGCCCCTGTTCCCAAGACGAGGTGGGTCATATTAAGCTTGGATTTAAGTTCTTTGAGGAATAGATCAAAGGGGATCTGTGCAAAGGCTTGTGTAAAGGGAGTAAGGATAACAAGATCTACACCACACTCTTGTAGGTGTTTAACTTTTTGAAGGGGAGAGCAAATCAGGGGAACTGGCATCTTGGGAGTAAAGAGTTGTGAGGGATGATTGGAGAAGGTAAACACAGCGAGAAGGGAATCTTTGGGTAGCTTCGAGCGGAGGTGTTTGATTAAAGCCTGGTGGCCGAGGTGAACGCCGTCAAAGATGCCGAGGGTAAGACCACACGATTTTTCAAGAAGAGGAACTTCATCAAGGCTTGTAAATAAGAGCATGGGGCATACTCGATAGTAAAAATTTACACCAATCATATCCGGGTTCTATTAATTGTGCACCATCACAGCACTCATTTAGAGTTATGGATCCGCTGCGCGTACGTACAAGTTGAGAGAGGTGGGCTCCACACCCAAGAGCTTTTCCGATGTCGTAGGCAAGAGAGCGGATGTAAGTGCCTTTTGAGCACTGAATTTTGAGTGAAAGGCGGGGGTATGCATAATTTAATAACTCGATACGCAGTGTGACGGGAACACTTTCTCGCTCTATTGTAATTCCCTTACGAGCGAGTTCATAGAGTTTCTTTCCCTGAATTTTTTTTGCAGAAAACATCGGAGGTGTTTGCAAAATAGTGCCTTGAAATTTCTCTAGAGTGTACTCTACTTCAGCAAGCGTGGGAACAAATCCACTCGTCTCGACAACTTGCCCATCGAGATCGTAGGTGTCTGTGGTTACGCCGAGATGGACAACGGCTTCATACTCTTTATCTTGATGAAGAAATAGAGCGCTTAATTTTGTAAAAGGTTTGCCGATGAGTAGAACCATGACGCCTGTTGCAAAAGGGTCTAGCGTGCCCGCATGGCCAATGGTGCGAATCTGAGTGAGCTTGCGCAGCAGAGCTACTAGATGAAAGGAGGTCTTGGCAGCGGGTTTGCAGACAGGAAGGATCCCTTCATTTCTCATACTTCAGAAGAGGGTTTGCGCAGGGCTTCTTCCTCTTTGATTTTAGTGAGCAGAGTATGGATGCGCAGCTGCTGTTCTACGGAAGTGTCTAGTTTAAAAGTGAGTTCAGGGAAATGGCGCATGACCACTTTTCTGGAGGAGTGGTTGGAGATAAAGCCCGCAGCAGACTGGAGAGCTTTAATCGTATCTTGTTTTTCCTTATCCGTTCCAATGACGCTAATGGAAACTTTTGCATGCTGCAAATCAGCTGTGATTTCGACTTCTGTAACAGCAAAAAATTTATTGACAAGAGGGTTGCGCACATCTTCTCGGATCACTTCAGTGATCACTTCTTTAAGCAGGGAGTTAAGTCTTGCTACGCGATTTTTTGCCATTACAACTCCTGCTCGAGGTAGGAGATCTCAAACGACTGCAAGATGTCGCCGACTTTAATATCATCATTATTTTGGAGGAGGATTCCACATTCATAGCCCTTGGAGACTTCTCTGACATCGTCTTTTAGGCGTTTAATCGAGTGGATAGGCCCTTTCCAGATCATTTTATTATCGCGCATCTGTTTGACGTGGGAAGAGCGTTTGATGGTGCCTTCTAATACGGTACACCCTGCAATCACGCCCAATTGAGAGGCTTTGAAGACAGCCCTGACTTCTGCAGATCCAGAGTCGGTCTCTTGGATGAGCTTATCGAGCATGCCGCGCATGATCTCTCTTACCTCATCTACCGCATGGTAGATGACGTCATGCAGCTTGACTTTAACTTTAAGGGATTTAATAAGGCTTTCTGCGTGGGATTCAATCTTGGTATGGAATCCGAGAATCATCGCTTTAGAGGCGCTAGCGAGTTGAATATCCGATTCAGAGATCTCCCCCACTTCAGAGGAGACGATGTTCAAGAGGATCTTATCAGATACGATTTTAAGTAATGAGGTTTTTAAAGCTTCAGCAGAACCTTGAACGTCAGCTCGTATGATGAGGTTAAGCACTTTTTTCTGAACGCCTGCCGCTTGTTCTGTGAGGAATGACTCGGCTCCCCGTTTTGCTTTATGTAAAAGAGCATGGCGCTGTCCTTCTCCCCGTTTTTCAGCGATCCCCATCGCTTCTTTTTCATTCTTGACGACGATAAACTCACTGCCCGCTTCTGGCAAAGCAGAAAGGCCTGTGATCTTAACAGGGGTGGAGGGCCCTGCTTCTAGAAGTTCTTTGTCGTGCTCATCGTGCAAGGTTTTAACGCGAGCAAACTGCTCTGTAAATACCAGGGCATCCCCTCGACGTAAGGTGCCATTTTGCACGAGGATGGTAGCGACAGCCCCTAGACCCTTATGCATTTCAGATTCGATGACAGTGCCGCGTGCTCGTGAGAGGGGATTTGCCCTAAGTTCTAAGACCTCAGCTTGAAGAGCTAACATCTCAAGGAGCTCTTTAATCCCCGTGCCTGTCACAGCGGAACAGTTCACTGTAATGGTCTGTCCACCCCAACATTCGGGAAGAAGGTTATTTTCAGAGAGTTGTCTATAGACGTTTTCAGCATTAAAATTGGGTTTGTCGCTCTTATTGAGTGCAACGAGGATAGGTACTTTTGCTTCTTGTGCCTGTTGCAGCGCTTCTAGGGTCTGTGTCCGTACTCCCTCATCTCCTGCAATAACGAGAACGACGATGTCTGTTATCTCAGCGCCTCTTGCACGCATAGCAGAAAAAGCTTCGTGACCGGGAGTGTCTAAGATGGTGATATCTCCTACGGCTGTGTGACATTTGAAAGCCCCAATGTGCTGTGTGATGGCTCCCGCTTCTCCTTCGGCTATGGTCGATTTTCTGATTGCATCGATAAGACTTGTTTTGCCATGGTCGACATGTCCCATAAATGTGACGACAGGGGAGCGTAACAAGAGGTTTTCAGGAGGAGACTCTTGAATCTCTTGTTTGATTGTCTTATCCGTAATTTTCAGACGGTCTTCTTCTGTCTTGTCGATCGAGATTTCGCAATCAAAGTCGTGCCCTAAGAGCTGAATTGTCGTCTCGTCGTCGAGGAAGTCGTTAAGGGTTAATGTCACCCCTTTCATGAGGAGTTTAGCGATGAGCTGAGAGGCTTTTAACTTCATTTCTGAGGCGAGATCTTTAATTGTAATAGGAATGCGTACGCTGAGTGTCTTGGGGCGGATTACCTCTTCTTGCTGGACAGGGCGCATTTTATGAGAAGGGCGGCGCTTTCTCCAGCCAGTATCCTCTCTTGCATCGCGCAACCCGTGGCGATCCCTTGCATCAAAAGTGTGATCTTCTACCTTTTTTGTGGGGGTGTGTTCGCGGAACTCCTTATGGGG
>JAHFTN010000103.1 GCA_023269365.1 Chlamydiota bacterium
TTTTAATGACTATTATTCTGATTTAAAATATTTATTATAATAAATACAGATGTTGTTACCATGTTTTTTAGGGCGTTTCTCTTATTACTTCTCTTTTTTGTTGGGTGCGCACGGGTTCCCAAGCATGAGCTCGCTTCCCTTTCAAAATCTGTAACTCTAGAGCAATCAATCGATACCGCTCTTGCGAGGGAATTTTTCGAAGAAGGGGGGTGGCCAACAGAGCAGTGGTGGGAGATGTTTGGAGATTCCCAACTCAACTCACTCATCGAGTTAGCATTAAAAGAAAATCCCACTTTACAAAGGGCCCTTGCTAAAGTAACAGAAGTTGAGCAGGAAGCAAAAAAACAGCGCGCCTCCCTCTTCCCCTCCTTGAGTGCCAACTACACAGAGAACTGGGAATATTTTAGCAAGAACGGCTTTATACGCTCCTTTTATCCCGCCCCACCAGGGGTTGTTGTCCCTGCTACAACCAATCAGCTCGACTTAGGACTAAATTTCAATTACGAGATCGATTTTTTTGGCAGGAATCGACACCTTTTCGACTCTGCTTGGGGAATGGCGCAAGCTCAAAAGGCAGAAAGAGCGCAAGCAATCTTAATGATAACAACACTCATTGCACAAACCTATATCGAACTTCAGATGAAGCTTTTTCAACAAGAGACCCTAGAAGAGAGGCTCGATGCGAGAAAAGCGTTGCTCGAGTTATCGCTAGCAAGAAATAGTGGAGGGATCGAATCTGTTTCTCCACTGCTCGATAGGGAAAGTGGCGTTTATGCATTAGAGCAACTGCTTCTTCAAATGGATAAGGAGATTGCGCTCGATCGACACATGTTAAATCTGCTCGTAGGAAAAGGGCCCGATGAAGACCTCGTTAAAGAACCATTGGGCGTCCTCTTTAACCATCCTCTTGCACTGCCAGAACACCTCTCTTGCGATCTTCTAGCAAGGCGCCCCGACCTCACAGCGCAGCTGTGGCGCACAGAAGCTGCAGCCAAACAGATTGGGGCCGCTAAAGCCGACTTTTACCCTAGGGTTAACTTGATGGCCTTTGGGCAATTAGAGGCGCTGGCATTCTCCAAATTCTTAAATTTTAGCAATAAGCAAGGGGGACTCGACCCGGCGATCCACCTCCCCATTTTTACAGGAGGAAGGCTGAGAGCCAATTTAAAGAGCAAGGTAGCCAAGTTCAATGAGGAGACCTATCTCTATAATGAACTGATCCTCAACGCCGCTAAAGAGGTGGCAGATCAAGTGGTCATTCTCACCGCGACGTTCGATACAGCAGCCTATCAGGCGGCTTCACTAGAAATTGCTGAAGAACAACTCTCCTTGCAATCTTCCCGCTATACCCAAGGTCTTTACAACCTCTCCTCCGTGCTAGAAAAGCAAGAGATCGCCCTTCACCAGCAGTTTCTTCTCTATGGCTATGAGAGGGATTATTTACTTTCCATCATTAAAATGGTTAAAGCCCTTGGTGGGGGATATTTATCTGAGGGACCCTCCTGATGACAACGCCCCTTCCACAAAACAACTCTAAGCGCACCCGTTCGATGATCATTACCCTCTGTATTTTTATAGTGCTAGGAGCTCTATGGTTTAGCTACTACTGGTTTTATGCGCGATTTTATGAATATACAGATGATGCCTATGTCGATGGAAATAAAGTGATTATCACGCCGCAGATCAGTGGCATCGTCACCTCTTTTTCCACTCTCGATGCTGATTTTGTAGGAGAAGGGCGAGTACTCATCGAGCTCGACAAAACCGATGCAAAGATTTCTTTAGCCTTTGCAGAAGCTGCGCTAGCAGAAACTGTACGAGAAGTCGTGCGCCTCTTTGAACAAGTTAGGGACTATGCAGCGCAAATCGAGGTGAGGAAGGCAGAATTTATCAAGGCAGCTCAAGACTATGAACATCGCAAGGGACTTGTTGAAGAGGGGGGAGTGTCTGTTGAAGATTTCGAGCATGCTCAAGCAGCCCTGAGTGCAAATTTTTTTCTCTTAAGAGCTATTGAATCCCAATACATCGCTAGTGTCGCTCAAGTGGAAAATACCACTGTGGAAACACATCCCCTCATAGAAAAGGCGAAAAATAAGGTGCGCGATGCCTACATATTTTACCAACGCTGCACCATCAAGGCGCCTGTCAGTGGGATCGTCGCACAAAGATCTGTGCAAGTCGGCCAGCAAGTCCAAGTAGGTCAACCCCTTTTGGCTATTGTACCCCTAGATCAGATGTGGGTGACTGCCAATTTTAAAGAAGTACAACTCTCTTCTATGCGCATAGGACAAAGCGCAAAGGTGACCTCTGATACTTATGGAAAAGATGTCGTATTTTATGGAATCATCGCGGGAATTGGAGGGGGAACGGGAAGTATATTCTCTATGCTTCCTCCTCAAAATGCAACGGGGAACTGGATTAAGATCGTCCAAAGGATCCCCGTGAGGATCTCCCTAGACCAGAGCCTCGTCAAACTCTACCCCTTGCGCTTAGGGCTTTCCACAGAAGTACTGGCTAATATCAGCGACACTCAAAAGCCCTACATTCCCAAAAGCTTGCCCGATGCGCCCCTTTATACGACTCCCGTTTTCGAGACGCAAGAGCTGGGGAGTGAGGAGCTTATTGTAAAAATCATTCAAGACAATATCTCTCCCACATTCCAAGGCAACCGTGACTTATGAAGCCTCTTCCTCCTCTCATCTTATTCATTCTCACCGCAGCGCTCTCTTTAGCTTCATTTATGTTTGTCCTCGATTACGCGATTGCAAACGTCTCTATCCCCTATATCTCCGGAGACCTTGCCGTTTCTACCAATCAGGGAACTTACGTGATCACCGCTTTTGCCGTCGGCAATGCCATTGGCCTTCCCCTCACGGGGTGGTTGACAAAAAGAGTCGGCGCAATCCGACTCATCTGCTTCTCCCTCCTCTTCTTTACCTTCTTCTCTTGGACCTGTGGAGCTTCTCTTAGCTTTGAGATGCTCGTGATCTCCCGATTCCTGCAAGGGCTCTCGTCAGGACCTGTAGTTCCTTTGAGTCAGACGATCCTCGTCAGCATCAATCCTCCAGAAAAAAAAGCGGGAGCTTTGGCGATCTGGAGCACCATCGTCATCGCAGGACCCATTGTGGGTCCTATCCTAGGAGGATGGATTTCTTATGACTACATTTGGCCCTGGATCTTTTATATCAACGTCCCTATTGGCCTTCTCACCGCCGGGACGATCTGGTTTTTTTTGAAAAAAAAAGAGACCCCTCGAGAAAAAATACCCATCGACTGGGTCGGACTCTTATTCTTGGCTATAGGAGTCTCTTGCCTTCAATTCCTTCTCGACAAAGGAGAGCAATACGACTGGATCCGTTCTCCTATTATCATGATCTGTGCTGTCACCTCTTTTGTCTGCTTTTCCTTCCTCATCGTCTGGAGTCTTACCTCAAAAAAACCTCTTATCGATTTAACACTTTTTAAAATCCGCACTTTTGCCCTTTCTGTATTCTATATAGGAGTGATCTATGCGGTCTACTTTGGATCTGTCGTCCTCGTCCCCCTGTGGCTCCAAACAAGCATGAATTACACCTCGATCTGGGCAGGCCTTGCGGTCTCCCCCATCGGAATCGCCCCTTTTCTTTTCGGCGCTTTTATGGGTAAAGCTGTCACAAAATGGGGCGTGGGGCCGCTACTTGGAATCTGCTTTATCTTCTTCACAGTCTCTTGTTTTTATAATGCCTATTTCGATACCGATGTCGACCTTTGGCATATCGGGATCTCTAGAGCGCTATTAGGCTGCGCGCTTATCTTTTTTATCACCCCCCTATTTGCACTCAGTTTACAAGGAGTTAGCGAAGAAAAACTCCCCAGTTCTACAGGGATCTTCCACTTTGTACGTGCGATGTCAGGAGGGATCGGCACCTCGATTTTTACCACGATGTGGACCCGCAGAAGCGCCTTTCACCACATGAGACTAGGGGAGAGCACTACTCCCTACTCAAAAGAAACAACGAGCTATTTACAAGACTTGAACCAAGTCGGTTTACAAGGAGCCCAGCCCCTAGCCCAACTCAACGATACAGTAAACCAACAAGCAGCAATGCTCGGCATCAACGACTGCTTTTTTGTGATGGGATGGGTGTTTCTGGGATTAATCCTGCTACTTCCCCTGTGCTCCTCTTCTCAGAAAAAAGAAAAAAAAACAGTTTTTCTTAAGAAACTTTGACATCCCCTTCGAACTTGAAAAGGCGTGTATACCATTCGTCATTGAAAATTTTGCATGACAGAAATTTGTCTTGACAGCACAATGCGTGGGCATGTTAAGCGTCAAAGAAAGAAATCAACTTAAAGTACAGCACAAACAGGAAAGGGACGGCCGCGTACGCGATCGCATAAAGGCGGTACTTTTACACGACAAGGGGTGGTCGCCCCAACAGATTGCCGAGGCTTTGCTAATCTCCGATCAAGCAGTCCGCAATCACCTCAGCGAATATGAAACTACCCACAAATTAAAGCCTGCAAGCGGTGGCTCCGAAGAGAAATTATCTGCTGAGCAATCTAACCAATTGCAAGCTCACTTACAGCAACATGTCTATCTCTACGTCAAGGACATTGTCGCCTATGTAGCTGCGGTCTTTCAGGCTGTATACACTGTACCGGGAATGAGGCATTGGCTGCGTAGAAACGGATTCTCTTATAAAAAACCAGCGCTTGTGCCAGGAAAAGCAAACAAAGAGCAACAGGCACAATGGATTGCCGCATATCACGATCTTCGAGAAAGAATTTCAGAAGATGAAGCAATCTGCTTTACGGATGGAGTACATCCCACGCATAACGTACAACCAGCCTTTGGATGGATCAAGAAAGGTGTACGCAAGGAGCTCCCAGCAAATACCGGGCGTGCTAGGCTGAATCTCTCGGGATCTATCGATGTTATTAATCACCGTCTTGTGATCCATGAGGATCATACCCTCAATGCAGAAGCCACAATTCGGTTTTTTAGAAAAATAGAAGAGGCTTATCCGGAAAAACGGAAAGTTCATGTGTTTTGCGATAATGCGTCGTACTACCGAAACGCGAAGGTTAAGGAGTATTTGCAAAACTCGAAGATTGAGTTACATTTTTTGCCACCGTACAGTCCCAATCTGAATCCAATAGAGCGATTATGGAAATGGATGAAGGAGAGAGTTGTCTATAACACGTACTATGAACATTTCGAGGACTTTAAAGCTGCTATTTTTGGTTTTTTCTCAACATTGGCAAACGCCAGTACAGA
>JAHFTN010000104.1 GCA_023269365.1 Chlamydiota bacterium
GAATAAAAAAGAATAGGAACCGATAAGCCAAGAGAAGAAAGAGCGAAAATAAACCCTTTTTTCTCAAACCAGAAAGTACACACAGAACCCAATAGCCCCAAAGAAATTACGGGCCAATAAGCGGGCAGGCATTTAGCGAAAAACACGCTATAGGCAGCAAGTAAAAATAAAAAACCCCACCGCCGACTTTCTGTGAGAGCACTTGTTTTTTTCTGTACAAAAACCCCTTCCATAATCCCTCATAGTAAAGAGAGTCGCTCAAAAATCTTTGTCATAGTCAAAAAGCCCAGCTCGAACCGATCGAGGCCAAAATGTTCATTGGGCGCATGGATATTATCTTCTGCAAGCCCCACTCCTATCATAGCCACATCTGCGCAAGAGACCTTGGCGAGCTGCACAATGATAGGCACAGAGGCTCCACATAAAAGGTACTGACACGGCTTTTTAAACACCTCTTCATACGCTGAAGCAACGAGGCTGACGAGCTTAGAATTAAAATTACATCGGTAGGCGGGTGCGCCGTGGGGCGCTGTCACTTTGATCATAAGCCCTTTTGGAGCGTGTTTTTTTAAATGACTTTCTATCGCTTGAACCACTTTTATGGGGTCTTGGTTGGGAACGAGACGGCAAGAGATTTTAGCGCTTGCCTGCGCAGGGATCACCGTTTTAAACCCGGCCCCTGTGTAACCGCCTACCATCCCGTTGATCTCGAGTGTGGGCCTAAGCCAATTGGACTGTTTCAGCGTCACCCCTTCTTCTGAGCAAAATGCCTCTACTCCAAAGGTTTTTTGATACTGAATTAGATCAAAACTCATATCCATCTGAGAAAGATCTTCCTCAGAAAGGGGCAAGATATCGTCATGAAATGGGGCGATATCTATCCGTCCTTGTTTATCCCAAAAAGAGCTAAGTAAGGTGACTAAAGCTCGATTGGGATTAAGGGCGATTCCTCCATGAATTCCCGAGTGCAAATCGGATGTGGAATTCCTACATTCCACCTCCATTGTCACAATACCCCGCATCCCCAAGGTAATCCCCGGCGATGAGATACTGGGAATATCAAAATCTACGACGAGAAGATAGTCTGCTTGTAGTTCCTGTTTTTTTGAAGCTAAAATTGCAGCCGTTCCCGCTCCTCCAGACTCCTCTTCCCCTTCAATGAATACTTTTAGGTTAAAGTTGAGCTTTTTACCCAAAGCAAGCCAAGCTTTGATCGCCGTTAAAGAATAGAAACACTGCCCCTTATTATCTACAGCTCCCCTTGCATAAACTTGGGCTTGCCTAATTTCAGGCTCGAAAGGGGGGCTATCCCAGAGTTCGATCGGATCTATGGGCTGAACATCGTAATGGTGATAGATAAGTAGGGTGGGGCGGTCTTTGCCCGCCTTTTCATAGGAACCAAAGACGACAGGAAGCCCTGACGTCTGCCAAAGTGTCGTTTCTAGTCCCATCTGATTCATGTAGGCACAGAGCCATTGCGCTGCCGCTTCCGCCTGGGGTTTGAATGCAGGGTCTCCACTCAGACTCTGAAACCTTAAAAATGTGAAAAAATCGCGCAAGATCTCTTGCTCATGCGCCTTATACCATTGTTTTAACAACTCCATAGCCTACTCTTCGATGAATGTCTGCGCGCTTTCAATTAAATACGCCGCTAAAGAACAATCCCCTTCATAGATCATTTCCACTTCCATCTTCCCCTCCGCAGTCGGCTCACCACAGGTGATCAATACAAAACAGGGAAACTGTTTTGCCAAATATTTTCTTAATTCCTCTTGCGAGAGCCCTTCTACAGATTCATTCATGGTGTTGCCTACATACAAAATCTAAAACTCTACATGACACACCTGAAAATTAATATGCAAAGAAATTCCATTTTACAAAATTTCTCAAAATCAAGAATTGTAAAAAATTTTTTCCATATAAATAAAATTTATTAGGTATTGTGAATAAATAACTAAAATAGTAAGCTGCCCTAAGATTGATTTTGCCCCCTAATAAAGGGGAACAAAGTTGAACTGAAAACCACAACAACAAAGGAAATATTTATGAAGTCGAAATTTTTAACACTATTTTGTTTAATCTGCCTCGGTACTGTTGCTGCACAAGCAAACGACAAAGAAGAAGAAAAAACAGCAGAAGTTACAACAGCTGAAGTTGCGACTCCAGATGGATCAGAAGAAACTGCTTCCTAATTAATTGAACCTTCGTATATACACCTTTAAGCACTGCTTACGGGTGTATGTACACCCTAGATTTTTGGTGTTTTTATGGCATTTGCAAAACGCATACTTTTATTTATTGCTGTCAATCTCCTCGTTGTCATCACCGTATCTCTGATTCTCAATCTCTTTCACGTACAGCCTTTCCTCCAGGGGACTGGACTTAATATCCAATCTCTTTTAATTTTCTGCCTCGTTTGGGGCATGGGAGGAGCTTTGATTTCGCTTGCCCTCTCCCGCCTCATGGCAAAGTGGATGATGGGCGTGCGCATTGTAGACCCTAACACGCGCGATCCCGCTCTTTGCCAGCTCGTGGCTTCTGTGAAAAGTTTGAGTACAAAGGCAAACCTCCCCTGCATCCCTGAAATCGGCATTTTCACCTCCGCCGAACCCAACGCCTTTGCCACAGGCCCCACGAAACGCAAGAGTCTCATTGCCGTCTCTACAGGGCTCCTTGAAAAGATGTCTTCTCAAGAGCTTGAGGGGGTCCTTGCCCATGAGATGGCCCACATCGCTAATGGCGATATGGTCACGATGACTCTCATCCAAGGGGTTGTGAACGCTTTTGTCATGTTTCTCGCAAGAGTGCTTGCCTTTGCCCTGTCGGGCCTTGGCAAACAACGAAATGAAAATAGCTCCGGTGGCTCTTACATGAGCTACATGCTATTCACCTTCCTCTTCGAGGTGGTGTTTATGATCCTAGGATCTCTTGCGATTTGCAGCTTTTCTAGATGGCGCGAGTTCAAAGCCGACCGCGGGGGTGCGGACCTTGCCGGCAGGCCCAAGATGATCGCAGCCCTCGAGTCTCTCCAGCGGATGCAGCAGATCCAGGATCCTCTCGCTAACAAGCCGTCGCTTGCTGCCTTCAAAATTTCCGTAAAGAAAAAAACGGGCTTCTTGCGCCTGTTTTCAACCCACCCTCCCCTCGAAGAGAGAATCTTACGCCTCAAGAAAAACCGCCTCTGAACCTATACTCGGCGCAACTGACTAGTTCAGTTGCGCTGAGTCTATTTCAACAATTCCTCATATCGATCCGATAACTTGTATTTACGTCCCCTATTAGAAAAGTCGACAACACTGAGAAAGTCTTCTTTTACCCATTGAGCGCAAAGAGCAGCACATGTACGAGCCTTATACCCAAATAACTCTCCAATTTGAAGACTCGTAACCACTTCGAATTGCCCAAATAACTCTAGAGCTTTCCTCTGCCTAGGGTCGAGTTTTTTCAATAAACCACTTTGATCAGAGATCCCCTTTTTTCCCGCTTCTGACATGTACCTTAAAATACTTTCAAAAGAAAAAGCCATTCCTTTAACAAAATATTCAATCCATTTTGTAATATCGGCTTCAGCTCTCCCCATGTAATAGTTATGAGATTCCCCAACACTTATTGCATCATAATAAGCTCCAAGATTACGAGCATAGTATTCTTCCAATGAATAGACTCCTTTTAAGTCATATCCTCCTAAATATAAAATCAATGTTGTAAGCAATCTAGCCGTTCTTCCGTTTCCATCGTAATAGGGATGAATAGTTGCAAACTGATAATGAGCAATTGCGGAAACTAAAGGACAAGGAAGATCCTTATTATGATTAATCCAATTTACAAGAGCTGTCATTAATTCATTAACGTCCTTAGCTTCTGGAGGCATGTAAATAATCGCTTTGGATCTGGCATCTCGAATCACGTTTTGCCCTTCTCTATATTTAGAAGGCTGCAGATTCACTCTACCATTAGACATCACTAGAGCATGGAGGATTTGAATCTGCTTCTCAGTGAGAATGCTCTTTTTTGCAGCCCATTTTTCCACTTGAGTCAGCGCTGTATAATACCCCCTGACTTCATGTTCCTCCCTCTCTCTTCCTGGAAAGTGTCCTTCGTGTTTTAGCACCTCATGAACTTGATCTGGCTGAAGTTGGTTTCCCTCAATCATCGTTGAATAATGTGTCGTGTACAAACGAGCTGTTTCTCTTAAAGAGTTCAAAATCATGGGAGTCACAGGCAAATGAAGTACTTTTTCTTTCGCAGCTTCAATACACATAAGATGGGTCATGATTTTAGAAGAAATAGTATAATTTGGCTTGAATTTTATCGGCATAATATCTGCAATTTATCGGCATTCTCCATAATTTCTATTATGCAGATAAAATGCAGATAAAATAAAGAGGAAATGCTGAGCATGCGCAACTTGTTTAAGTTAAGCATGTTATGCGAATGGCCTGGTAGCAACTTCTCTAATTCTGGAGAGGAGGGCAAGGGGGTGGTCGAGCGGTATCAGCCTCTGTTCCTCTAAAACGAAGACCTGGTGGGGATGAAGGGCATCGCATAAGTGCTTTAAACTTTCGCTTTTGAGCACGATGAAATCCACCTCGTTAAGGGAAGAGAGAAAGGAGATAAATTCCTCGTCAGGCTTATCATCATAGAGGTAAGCGATCAGTTTTTGATCGGAAGAGGAGAGCTTGCGCAACGCGCGGAATAAAGCGGTAGACATCCCTTCAGCGCTATCGATCCCTAGGACCGTATAACACTTCCCTTTCAACGCTTGCTGCAGAGCGAAGAGATGCTCTTCATCAAAGATTTTATTCTCTACATCGACTTCAAGTAAGCGCTCTGCCACTTCTGATAAGGTGATCCGCGCGCAGCCCAGCCTTTCGACAGAAATAGCCGCCGCGATGTTAGCTAGCTGTATGCCGTATTTGATCTCAAGTTGGTTGGCAAGCGCGATCCCAATCATCGCAAGGACCGTGTCGCCAGCGCCTGTCATGTCTTTGACCTCTTTTGAGCGCACGGGAAAGTGGGTACAGCTTCCTGTGTTTGTAAACAAAGAGATCCCCGCTTCGGAACGGGTGACCATGAGTTGCTCGATCCCACAGTGTTGCAACAGATGGGTCGCCACCTTTTCTAACGGGGTGTCCAGAGGAAGTTTTGCTGCTGTATAAGCCTCTAGCAAGTTGGGCTTAATGACAGAGGCGCCGGCATATTTAGAAAAATCCTCT